>CAZVFE010000001.1:0-58206 GCA_964626405.1 uncultured Cytophagales bacterium
CCAAAAATTGCAGAGGAAAAACCCAAAAAACTTTCTTTTAAGGAGAAAAAAGAATTAGAAGATTTAGAAAAAGAATTAGAGGGCCTTCAAGTCAAAAAAAAGGATTTAGAAGAAAAATTAAATAACCCCACTGCCGAATATAATCTTATTGAGCAATGGGGTCAAGAATTTCAAGAAATTGAAAAATTAATTGAAGAAAAAGAATTTCGTTGGTTGGAATTAACCATCCATTAATTACCGATTAAACTTCAAACTCTTCAACATAAACATGGCTTTGTCTTTAACCTCAGGATTATTAAACTGAAGATAAATAGAATGCTTTCCAGACTCTGAAATAGAAATTGTTTTTTCAGTGGCATCCTGAATATCCAAATTTCCTAAAACCTTGCCTTCGGCATTATCCAATCGCATGGTTAGCTTTCCTCCTATTGTCCATCCTTTTACCATTGTTGGCACTACAGAAATAGACTTCACTCCAGTTAAATCTAGGTTTTTATATCCGACTATTCCATTATCCTGGTTGGCAATTAATATCTCATTTCCTTGTACCTTAAATTTCATAATATCCTTACCTTCATCAAAACTAATCCCCGGCACTTCTGAGCTTCTTAGTACCACGGATAGACTATTCGATGCAGGAGGAATTCCATTATTTCCTTTATCCGTATAAGTAGCATTTATGATATATGTTCCTGGTTTGCCTTCATCATTGGTCATATAATCTCCCGCAACTGGCTTAGAACTTTTCTTTTCATCCCCAACACTTAATATATACTGAACCATTTCCCTTGCATCTTCATAGGAAATCTGAGGGTGCGCAGCCATCGCTTGCTCTCCCCAAACGCCTCCTCCCCCAGAAATTACTTTCTTGGTTAGTTTATCAATATTCTGAGAACTAGCACGATATTTCTTCGAAACATCCACAAAGGAAGGACCAATTGATTTCTCATTCTTTTGGTGACAAGCCGCACAATCACTTAATTCCATTAATCTCTTACCATTCGCAAAAGAAACATTCATCTGGTGACCTTGAGCCAAAACAGTCTTATCATACCCTTGAAGATAATTGATGCTCACAATTACATCATCATCTGCAATCTTTCCGTCTTCCTTATCCGTCACATTTACCTGATAAGTAATCGGGCTTTCATTCCAATAAAAAGTCTGATTTCCCTTTAAATCAATAGCAATTTTAGGAACTTCATTCCCCACTACTAAATCAATACTGGAAGTACCTGTATTTCCCTCTGAATCCTTCACTGTAAGCGTCACAGTATATTCTCCTGGTTTAGAATATTTAAAGCTTGGATTGGGTTTGGAAGATTTTTTACCATTTCCAAAATCCCAACGATAACTAATTGCATCCCCATCATAATCCAAACTTCCTTCGGAACTAAATTGTACTGTAAGTGGACTAGCTCCCTTTGTCTTATCAGCAGAAGCAATAGAAACCGGTGGTCTATTCCCTGCATTATATTCTATTTTGTACAAACTTGCTTCCGGATTTGGAGCAAACCAGTTCGGACCATATTCCAAGCCATATAGTTCTCCATTCTTGGAGAAAACCATATCCATTGGATGACTAAATCTTACCTCCGGCAAGAATCTTTCCATCTTGTCAAAATTATCGTTCTCATCCATGGTTACCGTATAAACGATATCTCTAGCCCAATCATAGGCAAATAATTTGCCATCAAAATAAGCAGGAAACTTCTTGTCTCCCTGATAATCCTCTATATGATAAACCTGCCCAGCCATTGCATTTCTACCTCCTGTTTTTAACATAGGACCGAATTCAGGAGAATCCGCATAAGGATAATAAATAAAGGCTTTCTGTGCCTTGGGCAAATGTGCCATCCCCGTATTATGAGGTGAATCATTCACCGGTGCTTCCGGATTATAATATTCAAAGGTTTCATTTGTATTGAAATCCCTTTTTCTATAAGCCTTATTATCTCCCACGAATAATGGCCATCCAAAATACCCTGGACCCCTCGCCTGATTTACTTCATCATGACCTCTTGGACCAAATTTATCTGAGTTTTCTCCTGCATCAGGGCCTACTTCACCCCAATATAAATAACCATTATGCTTATCAACAGAAATTCGATATGGATTTCTATTCCCCATTACATAAATCTCTGCACGAGCATGATAGGTATTTGGAGGAAATAAATTTCCTTCAGGAATGGTATAGGTTCCATCATCCTGAGGCTTAATTCTTAAAATCTTTCCTCTTAAATCATTTGTATTAGAAGAAGTATATCGAGCATCCCAACCTTGTCTATCCTTTCTGTTATCCATTGGTCCGAATCCATCAGACGCAAATGGATTGGTATCATCACCCGTAGATAAATATAAATTCCCCGCTGCATCCCATTCTATTGACCCCCCAGTATGGCAACACTCCACCCTTTTAACAGGAACTTTTAAAAGAATTTTTTCTGTTTCCAATAATAATTTATCATTTACATCATCATAAACAAAACGAGATAAATGTTGAGCGGTATCTTCTTGACCAGATGGTGGAGAATAATAAAGATACATCCAATGGTTTTCTTCAAATTTAGGATCCAAATTCAAACCCATCAAACCATATTCTTGTCCATTATAAACATCCAATTTTGCTACTTCCTTTTTCTCTCCAGTTTTCTCATTATACATTTTCACATTTCCTTTTCGAGAGGCATAGAAAATTTTTCCATTAGGTGCAATGGCCAATTCCGTAGGTTCATCTAGATAGGTATCTAATAGAACCTTTCTAAAACGATTATTTTCTGGGATTTTTGCTGTCCTTAGTTTTTTTTTGAAGTCAACTGCTGGTTTATCTGCAACCCATTGTAAGCCTCCCCAGATATGATTAATTACAATTGGCTCAGAAAAAGATTCATTGGTATGTCCCCAATTGGTATAAAAAGCTCTCCCTCCATCAAATTCATGATACCAAGACATTGGATGGAAATCTCCCATCTTACCATCCTTATAGGTTTTTTCTTCAACAGTAATTAATACATTTACATCTTCATTAAAATGCTTAATATCATAAAATTCATCCGTTCTATTAAATGATTTTGGCAAGTCTTTAGTAGAAATATGATTGATATCCTGCACAATAAAAGTTCCAGTTTGAACATTAGGATTACCCGGATGAGAGGCGAAATGTCCACCCGCTAATTTTGCATACCAAGCCCAATTATGTTCAGTATCAGTAGCTGAATGTATTCCTAGATAGCCGCCTCCAGCTTGGATATAACGTTGAAAGGCGTTTTTCTGTTCATCATTAAAAACAGTTCCAGTCGTATTTAAAAAAACAACTAATGGATACTGTGCTAAATTTTCTTCAGTGAATAATGCAGCATTTTCCGTTGTATCAACTTGGAAACCCTTTTCTTGTCCTAATTTAAAAAAGAAAGCTTGTCCGGATGGAATAGATCCATGTCGAAACCCTTTTGTACTTGAAAAAACTAAAATTTTCTTACCTTTTAAAGGATTTGAATCTTGTGAAAAACTTATTGAGGATTGAAAAGTTAATAATAAGGATACTAAAATGTATCCAAAAATTTTGGAATTTTTCATAATAGGTTTAAAATTTCATAATTTGTAAATATAATTCAAAAAATCCTTATCTATGAAAAAATTTATCGTATTTATTAGTTTGTTTTTATCGGTACAAACTATTTTTGGACAGGAATGCTGTTTCCCTGTGGATCAAATGCAATTATTTGCTTTTGACAAAGATTTTGTCAAATTACACCCCAATCCAAAAAAATACCTACATCAGTCTAAGAATGATGCGAAAATGGTAGAATTTAAAACTCCTGATGGAAAAACTGCTAAAGGTTATTGGATTGAGGCAAAAAATAAAACGAATAAAACCTTATTAGTATTTCAAGAATGGTGGGGTTTGAATGAACATATAAAGCGTGAAGCTGATAAATATTTTGAAACATTAGGCAATGTAAATGTATTCGCAGTGGATTTATATGATGGCAAAATTGCTGAAACAAGAGATGAAGCAGCAAAATTAATGGGAAGTGCAAACCCCATGCGAATCGAAAAAATTGTTGAAGGTGCAATTGAATATTGTGGCGAAGACGCTAAAATTGCAACGATCGGCTGGTGTTTTGGTGGAGGCTGGTCTTTAAAAGCTTCTATTTTAGCTGAAAAAAAAGGAATTGGTTGTGTGATGTATTATGGCATGCCGGTAAAAGATATTGAACAATTAAAAAGATTAAATTCCGATGTATTAGGATTATTTGCGGGAAGGGAAAAATATATTAATAAAGAAATCGTTGAGGAGTTTGCAGAGAATATGAAAAAGGCGAATAAGAAACTTAGTTATAAAATTTTCGATGCTGAACATGCTTTTTCTAATCCTTCAAATCCATATTATGATAGCGAGGCAACAAAAGAATCTTTTGCAATGGCAATAAAATTTTTAAAAGAACATATTGGGGAATAAATAATTTTATATTTTTAGGGAATACAAACCACTAAAAATATGATAAGTTCCGAATCAATTAAGCTTTTTAGATTAAAAAATGGCTTAACGCAAGAAAAAATGGCTGAATTATTAGAAATTAGCCAATCCTCTTATAATCGGCTAGAGAATGATAAAAGAGAATTGAAAATCTCTGATATTAAAATAATGGCTGTAAATATGAATAAAGACCCAAATGATTTATTCAAGGAATTATGTGGGGAGGAGGTTTTAAAAAGAGATCAATTATTATTACAAGAAATTAAAGAGCAATATGAAAAAATCATACAAGAGAAAAATGCTCAGATTGAATTATTAAAAAGTTTTTACAAAAAGAAATGATTAAAACTATTAAATTTTCCTTAATTTTTTCCTTAGGAATTCTATCAATTAGTCCAGATTTAACGGCTAGTAATATTTCACAAAATAACTCTGTTAAAATAGAGGTTCTAAGGAAAAAATTTAAGAAGACAAAAAGAAAAAATAATAAAAATATTTTCAGACGAATTTTTTCAAAAAAAGGAAATGATTGTGGTTGTCCAAAACATTAATTCAAAATAGGATTAAGTTTGGAATTTGCAGAATTTCCAATGGGTAAACCCATTAACCAACGTTGTCTGTCCGCCTCCTGGTTTTCATTTTTAGGTTGAATTATTTTGGCATCTGCATCCATATAAATTATCGTCATCACAGATCGCATTTTATAAGAAAAATTTCCCTCAGCCTTGTGGAGTGTCCAACCACGATGAAAGGTAGCATCTCCCGCTTTCATAGATTTTTGGGCATAAATTTCAAAACCTTTTAAACTTACATATTCTTCAATATATTTTTCAGAATCATCTGAGATTTTCATTAAAGGAAGTTTTTCGTTTTGGGATTTAGAGGCAAAAGTGAGCATTCCCATATTATCATCTATATCAACCAAAGGCATCCACATGGTAATGGTTTTATCCGTATCCAAAGGCCAATAATATTGATCCTGATGCCAAGGAGTTGGACCTCCACCTGGTTCTTTAAATAATGCCTGATCATGATAAAGACGAACCTTCTTTACTCCTAATAAATCTGCCGCCATTTGGGCAAATTTTGGATTAAAGACAAATTCTTTAATTTTAGAATTTAATTCCCATAAATTCATCATTTGTAAAAAGGCTTTTCCATAAGTATCTCGCTCTTCCATTCGCTTTACACCCTTAGAAAAATTAATCGAAAAATTTTCAATTTCCTTCCGATATACCTCTAAATTGGAGGAATCCATAAGGCTAGGAATATAAACATGACCATTTTCTTCAAAAAACTGAATCTTTTCTTTCATCGGTATTTTTATTTCAAAATTCTAAAAAATAATTCGCAAAATCTTATTCAATTTTTTCAATTAATTATGCTATTTTATCATAAAATAGGTTATTTTTATGAAAATTTGTCAAATTTAAACAAAATATGAAAGCAAGTTTTGAACAAATTTCTTGGAATGAAAAAGAAGTAATTCAATCAAAACATATAAAATTAACGCGATTTGACTCTCCTCTTCATTATCATCCTGCCTTGGAATTAACCTATATTATCCAAGGGAAAGGGAAAAGATTCGTAGGAAACTCAATTGAGGATTTCAAGGAAGGTGATTTAATTTTATTAGGATCAAACCTTCCTCATTGTTGGCAAAATGATCGTTCTAATCTCTTATTAGAGGACCCAAAAGGAGAAAATTCCGAGGCCATAGTAATTCATTTTTCAGAAAATATTATTTTGAATAATGGCTTAGAAAATTTAAAATCCCTACTTGAAATTGCCAAACAAGGTATTTCCTTGGACAAAATTCAATCTTTTAAATTAAAAAATCGAATTTTAAAATTCAATTCAAAGGATCCTCTAGACCAATTAATTGATTTATTATTCATCTTAAAACAAATCCAATTAGAGCAAGAAAATATCCGTATTTTAAATCCAATTAAGGAAAATTATCATCTAAATAATACAGATTTGGAAAGGATTAATAAAGTCTATTCCTATATCATAGCAAATTTTACCCATGAAGTTCATTTGGATGAAGCCGCCCATCTAGCTAATATGACTGAAACCGCATTTTGTAGATATTTAAAAAAGGTAACAAGAAAAACTTTTATTGAAATTGTTACGGACTTTAGAATAAAATTTGCCTGTGAGCAATTAAAAAACACAGAAAAATCTGTATTGGAAATTTGTTTTGAAAGTGGATTCGGAAATGTTTCTCATTTCAACAAAATATTTAAAAAAAATAGAAATCAAACTCCTTTGCAATTCAGGAAAACAACACAAAAATTCATATTTGAATAGAAATCCCTATTTTTGTATTAATTAAAGTTCATAAATGTACGAAGGAAAAAAAGTAATTGTTGTGATGCCCGCCTACAAGGCCGCTCTTACATTAGAAAAAACCTATAAGGAAATTCCTTTCGATTGGGTAGATGAGGTAATTCTGGTAGACGATCATAGTCCGGATAATACCGTAGAAGTAGCAAAGAACCTTGGAATTAAACATGTAATTAAACATGACAAAAACAAAGGTTATGGGGGAAATCAAAAAACTTGTTACAAAAAAGCCTTAGAATTAGGAGCGGATATTGTAATAATGGTACATCCAGACTATCAATATACTCCCAAATTATTGAAGGCAATCATCAGCATCATTGGAAATGAATTATATCCTGCAGTTTTTGCTTCAAGAATTTTAGGAAAAGGAGCTTTAAAGGGAGGAATGCCTATTTATAAATATATTGCCAATCGCGCACTTACTCTTTTTCAAAATATTTTAATTAATCAAAAATTATCAGAATACCATACTGGTTATCGAGGATTCTCCAAAGAAATTTTAGAATCTGTTCCTTTTGAAAAAGCAAGTGATGATTTCATTTTTGACAACCAAATGGCTCTACAGGTATTTTGGAACGGCTTTGAAATTGGAGAGGTTACCTGCCCTACCAAATATTTTGAAGAAGCCTCTTCAATTAATTTTATGCGAAGTTCAATATATGGTTTAGGTGTAATTGGACATTCAATAAGATATAGATTGGCGAAATGGGGTTGGAAATGGAAATTAATGGAAAAAATTTAATATTTTTAGAAAAGACCTTTCAAATATTAAGTTTTATTTTTACCTTTGCAATCCGAAATTTTTGCTGCGAAGCAATTAAAAATAAACAAAATGAAAAGAACATTTCAACCTTCTGTAAGAAAAAGAAAGAACAAGCACGGTTTCCGTGAAAGAATGTCGACCGCGAATGGTCGTAGAGTATTAGCTTCAAGAAGAGCTAAAGGTCGTCATAAACTTAGCGTTTCAGACGAGAAAAGAGGAAAATAATCCATAAATTGCTGATGGGGTAGCTTTTTTTGGATTATTGTAATTTAAATTACAAAATCCGTGAAATTTACATTTTCAAAGCAAGAAAAACTTACTCAGCAATCCATCATAGATTTAATATTTAAGAAGGATAGTCCGATTGTTGTTGAACAATTTGTCTATCCTTTTCGTATTTTATTTATGAATCAAAACAAAAATTACCCTAATCCTAAAGTCTTAATTTCTGTTACAAAAAGGAAATTCAAAAAAGCTGTAGACAGAAACCTTTTAAAAAGGAGAATCAGAGAGGCATATCGATTAAATAAACCATTTTTTCATCAAAATGAAAATAAAACTCTTCCTGAGTTTATCGTTTTCACGTATATTGGAAAAAAAATTGAAGACTTTGAATTGATTCAAGAAAAAATGATTAAAACCTTAGAATTACTATCTCAACCAAACCATGAAAAAAATTAAATCAAAATATTTATTATTGATTTTTCCTTTCCTGATTATTTTAGGATTCTCTCTGCCTAATAATAAGATTTTAGAATTGGCAAAAAGTATAGAAATCTATGCTTCTGTTTTAAAAGAATTAGATAAATTTTATGCAGAAGAAATTCAACCAAAAGAATTGGTAGAAAATTCCATAGAAAGTATGCTTGAGGGTTTAGACCCCTACACAAGCTACTACCCTGAGGAGGAAATAGATAATTATTTAGCCCTTACTACAGGAAAATATGAGGGTATCGGGATTGTATTAAATATAGTCGACAAAAAATTCTATGTTTTTGATGTTGAGGAAGGCAGCCCAGCTGAAAAAGCGAATTTACATATTGGGGATCAAATAATTAAAGTGAACAATGAAGAAATTGCAGGTTTTTCTCAATCAGAAGTAAACAGATTAATTGCAGGAAAATCAGGAACAAAAATCGAATTAACAGTTCAATCAATCGAAAATCAAGAAATTAGATCGTTTGATATTTCTAGGTCCACCATTCAATTAAAAAATATTCATTATTATCAATTATTAGATGAAGAAACTGGTATAATTGATTTAAACGAATTTAATCACGAGGCTTCAAATGAATTTAAAAAAGCCTTCCTTGATTTGAAAAAACAAGGAATGAAAAACCTTATTATCGATTTAAGTTCCAATCCAGGAGGTTTATTAACGCAAGCGGTAGAAATTTGTAATTATTTCATTCCAAAAAATAAAAAAGTAGTAGTTACCAAAGGTAAAAGAGAAGAATGGAATAATACCTATTTCACCATAAATAATCCCTTGGATGAAACAATTCCAATTATAATAATTATTGACCCCAACACAGCCTCTGCCTCAGAAATTTTAGCCGGAGTTTTACAGGAATATGATAGGGCCTTAATATTAGGACAAAAAAGTTATGGAAAAGGATTAGTACAAATTACAAGAGACCTCCCGTATCGAACCAAAATCAAATTAACTACTGCAAGATATTATTTACCCAGTGGAAGATGTATTCAAAAAATCAACTATTTTAATTCAGAAATTACGGATACAACTTTGAATTATAAAACTCAAAACGGAAGACCCTTGACCAATACGGGTGGTATTAGTCCGGATTTTGAAACTGTTGCAAGAAATTTCCTTCCTTTCTTTCAATTTCTGGTGGAAAAAGACTTAATTTTCAATTATACTCTTCAAAATTTTAAAAACGAAAAAGATATTATTAATAAGGAAAGTTGGAAATTGAAAGATTCCGAGGTGGAAGATTTTATTCAATGGGTAAGGGTACATAATCAAACATATTCTAGTAATGAAAAACAATATATTGACTCTTTATATGCAAGAACAGAAAAAAATCCTGCATTAATAAAATGGAGAGAGAAATTATTAGAATTGAGAGAAGACCCAGCCATTGGGTTTGAAGCAGAAGCAAATTCAAACAAAGAAGAAATAAGACAGTTTTTATCTTATCTCATGATTGCTGAAAAATGGGATAAAAAAACAGCTGATATTTGGAATATCCCGAATAGAATCGAGATAAAAAAAGCCAAAGAATTATTTAAAGATCCCGAAAAATATAAAGGGTATTTATCCCCAAAATAAAAATGAGTTTAATTTTAACTATTGAAACTTCAGGTCAAATTTGCTCGGTAGCTTTATTTGAAAATAATCAATTAATTGATTCAAGAGAAATAATGGAGCAAGGGGCACATTCTGCCAAATTAACTTTACTAATCCAAGAAGTTTTAAAGAAAAATAATTATTCAATAAAAAATCTAAAAGCCATAGGAATATCCATTGGCCCTGGCTCATATACAGGCTTAAGAATTGGTTTATCTACGGCCAAAGGAATTTGTTTCGGTCTTGATATCCCTTTAATTTCAATTTCTACCTTAAGGATCATGATGGAAGAAGTGAAGGTACTAGAAACTTCAGATTATTATATTTCCATGATGGATGCAAGAAGAATGGAGGTATATGCTGCAATTTTCAATAAAAATGGAGAAACAATTTTGGAGGAAGGCGCCTATATCCTGACAGAAAACCCATTTGATAATTATCTAAAAAAGAATATTCTTGTATTTGGAAATGGAGCTAATAAATGGGATTGGGCAAATGAAAATTTAGAAAGATTTATTGAAAATATTTCTCCTAGAGCAAAATTTATGGGTAATTTAGTATATGAAAAATTTCTAAATAAGAATTTTGAAGATTTGGTTTTATCGGAACCTGCTTATCTAAAGGAATATCAAGGGAAATAATAATATGGAAGAGATTGTCAATAAAGTTGCTAATTCTGGATTAACCCTAATCAATTTGGATGAATTAATGCCAAAAGAAAATAGAGTATTTATTGATTTAAAAAATTGGTTGTGGGAGGGGATTGCCTTAAAAGAAAAAGATTTTAGAGAAAAATTAAAAACCCATGACTGGTCTGTTTACAAAAATAAATTTGTAACCATTGGATGTAGCGAGGATGCAATTATTCCAATCTGGGCTTATATGTTGGTCGCATCCTACCTAGAGGGCATTTCACGGAAAACCTATTTTGGAGATTTAAAGGATATAGAACCTAAGATTTTTCAGGATTTTATTGCTAATTTAGACATTAAACAATTTGAAGGAGGAAGAATTGTGATTAAAGGTTGTTCCAAAGAAGCTGTTCCTACAAATGCTTATATTGAATTAATAAACAAGCTTCAGCCCCATGTAAAAAGTATATTTTTTGGAGAACCTTGTAGTACCGTTCCAATTTTCAAAAAGAAAAAATAATGAATCAAAATTCTGAGCAATTTAAGTTTATTGAACAAATTCTTAAAATTCACTTATCTAAAAATATAGATATTCAAAATATTGAATTTTTCTATGGAGGGAATTTTAATACTGCTAGTAAGGTAAGTGCGAATGGTTCAGATTATTTCGTGAAATGGGCACCTGAGGAAGATGTTAATACCTTTGAAAAAGAGGCAAAAAACCTTCAAATAATAGATTCCACAAATACTTTGAAAGTTCCAAAAGTATATGGAAATGGGAATTTTGAATCGAAAAATTACCTAATAATTCAAGGAATATCATCTGCAGAACAAAATAAAAATTATTGGAAGGATTTTGGAATTGGCCTTGCAAATTTACATAAAAACAGCTCTCCAAATGGATTTGGCCTAGACTATGATAATTTCATTGGGACATTACCCCAAATTAATTCCTGGAATAAAAATTGGATTGATTTTTTCATTGAAAATAGATTAATTCCCCAATTAGATTTAGCTGAATATAATCGTAAAATCAATTCGAATTTAATTGAAAAATTTGAAGCCCTATTCAAAGAACTCAATTCAATATTTCCAGAAAATTCTTCTTCCTTAATTCATGGAGATTTATGGGATTCCAATATCATGACGGATCTTGATGGAAATGCAATCATATTGGACCCAACCTGTTATTTTGGATCTAGGGAAGCAGAAATCGCCTTTACTACTATGTTCGGAGGGTTTGAAAATGAATTCTATGAATCTTATAATGAAGTATTCCCTATTGAGAAAGGATTCCACGAAAGACTTCCATTTTATAATCTCTACCCATTATTGGTTCATGTAAATTTATTTGGGGAAGGCTACCTTCCAACAATAAACAAAATCTTATCAAAATTTTAATCTACTGAATTTTTCCACTCAAGTAATATTGAATCAATGGATTTTGCCTCTGGATAAAATGAAATAATTTTTCGTAAAATTTCTTCAACAACAGCATCCGGACAAGATGCTCCACAAGTTAACATGATCTTTACCTCCTCTTTCTGTGGAAGAAAATCATTCGTCAGTATTTCTTGTTTTTCAAAATAATCAAAATGATTAATTAAATCCGATGAGATGATTTTTTCGGCAGAACTGATAAAATAGGTAGGCAGTTTTTCATTACAGAGCTCAACAATATGAGCCGTATTGGAAGAATTATACCCTCCAGCAACTATTGCCAAATCTGCTTCATAATTTAGCATCGCTAAGGTTGAAGTTTGGTTATCGTTAGTCGCATAACACAAGGTATCCTTCGTATCAGCAAAATAATCTGATAAATGTTTCTGACTATCCTTATGAAAATCAATCAAAACTCCTTTTAAATAATCTACAATCTCTTGGGTTTCTGTGGCAAGCATGGTAGTTTGATTGACAACCCCAATTTTTTCTAAATGAATTAATGGATCAAAACCCTCAGAAAATTGTCCAGCAAATTCCTTATAAAATTCTTCTTTTGACTTTTCTTTACGCAAATAAGGACCAAGTTTTTTCGCTTCAGTAATATTTCTTATAACCAAAGTAGGTGTAATTTCCTTCGTATGAGAAAATGTAGCCTTAGTTTCCTCATGATTCGGTTTCCCATGAACGATTATTGAATAACCGTTTGATCCGATGGTATTTGCTCTATTCCAAACCTTTTCAACAAAAGGACAAGTTGTATTATAAGAATGAATATTGATTCCTATTTTATTTAATATTTCTTCAATTTCTAGAGTAGTACCAAATGCTGGAATAATAACTATATCCTCTGAACTTAATTCGGACCAAGGAATAAGCTGATTCCCTTTTGTATCTTGAATAAATTTAACCCCTCTATCCAATAAATCTGCATTTACTAAAGGATTATGAATCATTTCTGAAAGCAGATAAATTCTCTTTCCTGGATTTTCTTCTATTATTTTATAAGCAGTTTCAATTGCATTTTCAACCCCATAGCAAAATCCAAAATGACGAGAAAGGTAAATCTTAACAGGACCAAAATCCAAAAAACTTGGATTAAAATCTTTTTTTAATTTATCCGCACTTCTTCTAAATTCTTTGATGGAACCTATTAAATTACTTTTGAATAAAGGAGGTATGGAAAATGTTTTCATCCTTTTGAATTGTCTTTTTTGTCTAATTTTAACAGGGCTAGGATTTGAAGAAATAGTATCTTCAAGATTTTCTTTATTCAACATTATAACTATATTTTTGGTAAACAGTTTTAATAATTGGTGGTAAAATTATTAAAAATTAATAATTTTATGAAATTAAAAAGGAAATATGAATTTTGATTCAGAAGAAATAAAGGAAGATTGGAAAGAATTAAATCAATTTATTTTTCAATCTTTTGGGAAAAAACCAGAGGGAGTAGAATCAATTCTTTTTTTAATCGGAGTTCAAGAACTTGGAAAAGGCAGAAATGATTTTTCCAAAGAACAAAAACAAGATTTAATGCATATTGCAACCTGTAAGGTCCTAAGTTATTATGGCTTTTATGAGTTAGAGGGACTTGATCAAGATGGTTGGCCAATTTGGAATAATATCAAACCTTTACCAAGCATTAATTTAAAAGAGCAGGAAACTCTCTTAAAAGCAAGTATTATTGAATACTTCAAACAAGAAATCTATTAAAAATGAAAATAATCAGCTATAACGTAAATGGAATAAGGGCAGCGATTAATAAAGGCTTGATAGAATGGTTAAAAGATGAAAATCCGGATATTGTTTGCATTCAAGAATTAAAAGCAATGCAAGACCAAGTAGATATTACTCCTTTAAAAGAATTGGGTTATGAGATTTATTGGCATTCAGCTGTAAAAAAAGGATATTCTGGGGTAGCAATTTTTTCCAAAATCCCTGCAAAACATGTTGAATATGGTTGCGGAATTGAAAAATATGATTTTGAAGGAAGAGTAATTAGGGCAGATTTCGAGGATTTTTCCATATTATCCGTTTATCACCCTTCAGGTTCAAGTGGTGATGAAAGACAAGATTTCAAAATGGAATGGTTAAAAGATTTTTACACCTATATTGAAAATCTTAAAAAATCATTCCCAAATTTGATACTTTCTGGGGACTTAAATATTTGTCACAAAGAAATTGATATTCATAATCCAAAATCCAATGCAAAAAGTTCAGGTTTTTTACCTGAAGAAAGAGCTTGGGTAGATCATTTTTTAGAACTTGGATTTATAGATTCCTATAGAATTTTTCACCCAGAACCTGGTGCATACACTTGGTGGAGTTATCGATTCAATTCAAGAGCAAAAAATTTAGGATGGAGAATTGATTACCATTTTGCAACAAATACAATCAAGGAAAGAATTAAGGATGCTGACATATTAAATTCAGCAGAACATTCTGACCATTGTCCGGTTTCAATTATATTTGAATAATGATTTATAAACTTTACCCCACCTTATTGAATTCCTTTAGTCTATACTTGAACGAATCACGCGATTCTAGTGGCAAGTTGATTGTAGACGAAATTGAATTAATCGAAAGAATTAACAAAGTAAAGAAACCAAGTACCCAAGCTCAAACTGCAGGAATTAATTTTGAAAAAGCAGTTTTAATGGGAGAAAAAGAGGATTTATTCGATGAAAAAGTAATAGAAAAAGCAAGAGAATTAATTCCACAAAAATTCAAAACACAATTTTACGTAGAGGCGCGTCATCAAAATACACAACTTTACGGATATGTGGATGGCGTCGGAGAAGAAATCGCTTTCGACCTAAAAAGTACTAAATCTTATACCCCAGGAAGATTCGCAAAAAACCATCAAAATCTCTATTTATTAGGTTTACAACCCTATGGAATCAAACAATTAGATTATATAATTACTGATTTCAAAGAAGTTTATACAGAATCTTACCATATAGATAGCTATGATTTTGAACCCTTATTCAAAGAAATAAAGTTGTTTACGGAATTTTTAGAGGAAAACCGAAAATTCATTCGAGATAAAAAGATTTTTGATTCAAAATCAGTGGATAATCAACTATCTCTGTTCGATTAATAATTCCTGCAATTCAAGTAAGTGTTTTATCTTATTTCCCTTAAAATTACTATCCTCAGTAGGAATATAGTGAATTGCCTTTATCCCAACATTTTCTGCACCTAAAATATCAACTTCAAGATTATCTCCAACCATAACTACCTCTTCTTTTTTTAATTTAGTATCCTTCAATACAAATTCAAAAAATTTTGGATCAGGTTTCTTATAGCCCGTATTTTCAGGTGTATAAATTTTTTGAAAATAATTGGCAATTTCAGACTCTCCTACCTTAATTTGCTGAATTTCATCAAAACCATTGGTTAAAATGAATAAATGATATTTATTTGAAAGTATTTCAATTAAATTTTTTGCCCCCTCCATCAATTTCTTCTTTCTCGGATTTCTATATAAAAAATGATTAGAAAAATTATCAGCGTCTTCCAGTATTTTAAAGTTTTGAAAAACGATTTTAAATCGAGAATTTCTTAATTCATCTTGATTTAAATCTCCTAATTGATATTCTTTCCAAAGCTGGTCATTTATTTTTTGAAAATATAAATGAAATTCAGAAAATTCTACCTGAAATTTCTCTTTAAATTTAAATTCATTAAATAATTCACTTAAAGTGTCTACAGCATTTGTCTCAGCATCCCAAAGGGTATGATCCCAATCAAAGAATATGGCTTTTAAGGGTAATTTCATACCACAAAAGTAATAGGAATTAAGTATATTTGAATAATTATCATAAAACTGATAGATTATGAGGCATAATTTAATTTTAAAAAAACCATTAGCAGTATTTGATCTTGAAACCACAGGAATTGATGTAGCAAATGATCGAATTGTAGAAATATGTGTTGCCAAGGCCAATATGGATGGTTCCGTAGAAGTTAAGACTAGAAGAATCAATCCAACTATCCCAATCCCTGCGGAGGCCTCAGCAGTTCATGGAATTTATGATGAAGATGTAGTGAATGAACCAACCTTTAAGCAAATCGGAAAATCAATGGAACAATTCCTAGCAGGTTGTGACTTAGCTGGTTTTAATTCAAATAAATTTGATATACCCTTATTAGTAGAAGAATTTTTGCGGGCAGATATCCCCTTCGAAATGAAAAATCGAAAGCTGATTGACGTCCAAAGAATATATCATATGATGGAACCTCGAAACCTTACTGCTGCTTTTAAGTTTTATTGTGATAAGGATTTGGAAGGCGCACACAGTGCAGAAGCAGATGTATTGGCAACACTTCAAGTTTTGGATGCCCAAGTTCATAAATATGAAAATACTCCTATGAAAAATTCAGAAGGAGAAACCGTATATCCGATTAAAAACGATATGGAATTGTTAGGAAAATTAAGCGAAAACAACCGTATTGATTTTGCCGGAAGGATGATATACAAAGACGGAGTTGAGGTATTTAATTTTGGAAAATATAGTAATCAGCCAATAAAAGAAGTATTAAGCAAAGATCCTAATTATTATGATTGGATGATGAAAGGAAATTTTTCTCAAGATACTAAAAGGAAATTAACAGAAATAAAATTAAGAGAATTCAAAAACTAATTGAATTAGTTATATAATTTTCGCTAACTTTTTAATAAATTTGCGAACTTAAATACTGCCTAGTTAAGATTTATATGGAATCATTACCAGAGGTTATTCAAACCATTCCCGTTGATTACTATATTATGTTGAGTTCTGCTCTATTCATAATCGGTATATTCGGAGTACTTACAAGAAGAAATGCAATTATTGTATTTATGTCTGTAGAACTTATGCTTAATTCTGTAAATTTATTGCTTACAGCGTTTTCATCTTATTTTTCAGATCCTTCTGGACAAATTTTTGTTTTCTTTATTATGGCCGTTGCAGCTGCTGAAGTAGCCGTAGGACTGGCCATTATAGTGATGATTTATAGAAATATTCAAAGTATTGATATTGGAATACTTAACAAATTAAAAAACTAACGCAATGTCCCCTATTCTGGTTTTAGTATTATTACCTTTAATTGGATTTATAATTAATGGAATTGCTTATCCAAGACTTTCAAACAGTATTTCCGCTGTAATTGGACTAGCCGGCCCTGTAATTGGGTTCATTATTTCTGTATTTTTATTTCAAAATCCATCAGATTATTCCCAAGAAATTGAATTACTTCCTTGGATTCAAATTGGAGATTTGTCCATCCCTTTAAGTCTGGCCATAGATCCACTCTCAATCATGATGCTCTTAATCATCACAGGAGTTGGTTCTTTAATCCACCTTTATTCAATTGGATATATGTCGCATGATAAAGGATTTGGAAAGTTTTTCGCTTTCTTAAATCTTTTTATCTTTTTCATGCTTCTACTTGTTTTAGGGGCAAATTTCGTAGTATTATTCATTGGTTGGGAGGGCGTAGGATTGTGCTCGTATTTGTTGATCGGTTTTTGGAATAAGAAAAATAGTTTTGGAGATGCAGCGAGAAAAGCCTTCATCATGAATAGAATTGGTGACCTTGGCTTTTTAATAGGAATCTTTTTAATCTTTCAAGTTTTCGGTACTGCCAATTTTAAAGAAATCCTAGCATCTATTGAATCTAATTCAGTAGAGACATCATTATTCCCTGCAATTGCTTTCTGTTTATTCATTGGAGCAATGGGAAAATCAGCTCAAATACCACTTTTCACGTGGTTACCAGATGCAATGGCAGGACCAACACCTGTATCCGCATTAATCCACGCTGCAACAATGGTTACTGCTGGAATTTATATGGTAATCAGAGCGAATGCAATTTTTGAACTAAGTCCTGAGGTTCTAGACTTTATTGGATGGATTGGTTTAGCTACTGCACTTTTAGGAGCAATTATCGGACTTTTACAAAACGACATTAAAAAGGTTTTAGCTTATTCTACTGTATCCCAATTAGGTTATATGTTTATTGGCTTAGGATCCTCAGCATATACTGCATCCTTTTTTCATGTAATGACGCATGCTTTTTTTAAAGCCCTACTATTTTTGGGTGCAGGGTCAGTGATCCATGCCATGTCAGACGAACAAGATATTCGTAAAATGGGTGGATTATCGAAAAAATTACCTATCACCTTTATTACTTTCCTGATTGCAACAATCGCAATTTCTGGAATTCCTCCATTTGCTGGATTCTTCTCAAAAGATGAAATCTTGGCTTCTGTATATCATCATAATTTAGCCATTTGGTGGTTAGCAATTATTGGTTCGGGCCTTACTTCCTTTTATATGTTTAGGGTTCTCATCATTACCTTTTTTGGTGAATTTAGAGGGACTGAAAACCAAAAACATCATTTACATGAATCCCCATTACTAATGACAATCCCACTTATGATTTTAGCAGTATTGTCTATGGGAGGAGGATTAATCAATATCCCTCATTTCTTCGGAGGAAATGAATTTTTGGCAGGATGGCTAAGCCCTATACTTCCAATTCATGTAGAAACAGTAAGCGAATTTCATTTATTCTCTTTAGAAGCATCCGCACCAATTTTAGCAGGTTTACTACCTGCCGCTTTGGCAATTTATATTTATGGAATTAAAAAATATGTTCCTAAAGAGGATAATCAGATTGAAGGAATAAATAAAATAGTTTATAATAAGTTTTATATTGATGAAGCTTACGAATTATTATTTCAAAGACCAATCCGTTTCTTATCAGGTTTTTTCGCCCAATTTATCGATTTCCTAGTTATCGATTTAATAGTTGAAGGAACTGGAAGGGTTTCAGAAAAACTATCTTTAGAATTGAAAAAGATTCAAACAGGTAATGTTGGATATTATATTTTCTTCATGACCATTTCAATAGCATTAATAATTTTATTGAGTATAGGATCTCAAATTATTTAAAAAATTAAGGTATGTCATTACTCTTATTACTTATAATACCAATAATATTAGGATTAGGTTTAATCAGTTTTAAACCTGAAAAATCCTCCCAAATTGGCGTCATTGGATCTCTTATCCAACTGGGATTAGCAATATATTTTTTATATGGAAATAAAAATTCTGAAGGTTTAGATTGGAACTGGATTCCTGATGCAGGTATCCGCTTCAAACTCCTATTAGATGATATTAACTCCCCATTAGTATTATTGTCTACTATCATCTTCCCATTTATCTTAGGCACTATTTGTAATACAGATAAAGGAAATGATGGAAAATATGTTGGACTACTTTCTATCATGCAAGGTTTGATGGTAGGGGCCTTTCTAGCTCAAGATGCATTTTTATTTTATTTCTTTTTTGAAGCTGCTCTAATTCCAATTTATTTTATAATTACCCAATACGGAGAAGGAAATAGAAATAAAATAGCGACAAAATTTTTTGTATATACCCTATTCGGTTCCCTTTTCTTGTTAATTGGATTAATTTATATTTACCTAAGAGGTTCAGGATTGAAACCTTCTGCAGATTTTCAATATTTATACGAAACTGCATCAAAATTAAATCCAAAAGAACAAAATTTATTATTATTTGCTTTCTTCATAGCATTTGCAATCAAAATGCCAATGTTCCCTTTTCATACTTGGCAACCTGATACCTATACGAGTGCCCCTGCTCAAGGGACTATGATGCTTTCAGGTATCATGCTAAAAATGGGAACCTATGGAGTAATTAAAATGATTCTACCAATGTTTGGTCCAGCACTTGAAAATTATGGGAATATCTTAATTATTCTTTCCATAGTTGGAGTAGTTTATGGCTCAATAATTGCCATTCAACAAACAGATGCAAAAAGAATTTTAGCCTATTCCTCTTTTGCCCACGTAGGACTTATCTCTGCTGGAATGTTGACACAAGGTCAAGAGGCCATACAAGGAGCCATTTATCAAATGGTTTCACATGGAATAAATGTAGTAGGATTATTTTTTGTGATTGATATCATTGAAAGAAGAACAAAAACAAGAAATATCTTCCAGTTAGGAGGAATTACCCAATATTCCTATATACTTTCCGTTGGATTTATCATTTTGAGCCTTGGGTCTGTTGGTCTTCCCCTTACCAATGGATTTATAGGAGAATTTATCTTATTGAAAAATATTTTCAATTATTCGAATTGGATGGGAATACTTGCGGGTCTTACCATCATTTTAGGCGCAGTCTATACGTTGAGATTAATCCAAAAATCTATTTTTGGAAATGAATCTAAATTAACCACCAATTTCCAAGATTTAAGTTACCAAGAAAAAATAGTTTTGGTTTCATTAAGCATCTTTGTAATTATTGGTGGTATAATTCCTTCATTAATATTTCAACTAATAAATATTTAACAGTTTAATTGATTTTAAAATGTATTCAATTTTAGCATTATCACTTTTTGGAATATTAAATTTGTTTTTAGGTTTCTATTCAAATAAAAAAACCTTACAAACTATTAATCAATTATTCTTAATTATCACCATGGGCCTTACCATGATGGACTGGAACCATGAATACCTTTGGTTTGGAGACTTAATTAAAACCAATAATTTAAGTATTAATTTCAGTGTTATCATTCAATTAGCAGCTCTATTGGTAATTTCATTCTCAAATGGATTTGGATACGACGATATTTATTCACAGCCAGCTGAATATTATGCCTTAATGCTTTTCTCTTTAGTTGGAGGTATTCTAATGGTTACTTTTACTCATTTTATTAGCTTCTTCGTCGGCCTAGAAATACTTTCAGTTGCCATGTATATTCTTACAGGTTCAGATAAAAGAAATCTTAGATCCAATGAAGCTGCCCTAAAATATTTCCTAATGGGTGCATTTGCAACTGGTATTCTCCTTTTTGGTATTGCACTTGTCTATGGAGTAACTCATACTTTTTATATCGAATCAACTGCTTCTGCTTTAGCAAATCTTGCTCCAGAATCTAGACCAATATTCTTGTATGTTGGCTTAGCCCTAGTTACAGTCGGACTGCTTTTTAAAGTTTCTGCAGCTCCATTTCACTTCTGGACACCAGACGTCTATCAAGGTGCTCCTACAATTTTTACAATGTTTATGTCAACAGTTGTAAAAACAGTAGGTTTCGCAGCTTTATACAAAATTCTCCACACAGCATTCGGACCGATTGAAAAA
The DNA here is from genome assembly GCA_964626405.1 of uncultured Cytophagales bacterium. Classification (GTDB taxonomy): domain Bacteria; phylum Bacteroidota; class Bacteroidia; order Cytophagales; family Spirosomataceae; genus CAZVFE01. The sequence continues at coordinate 21,140 of CAZVFE010000001.1, forward strand.
GAATGGTTAGTGCCAGTATATTATGTTTCCATGATTACTCTGATTATTGCCAATTTTACAGCATTATTTCAAACGAATATAAAAAGAATGCTGGCCTATTCAAGTATATCACATGCAGGGTATATTTTACTAACAATAATTTCTACACAAAAATCTACCAATGCTAGTATTTTATACTATTCATTAGTTTATACTTTAGCTACTATTACAGCCTTTGGTGTTTTTAAAGTAGTTTCAGAATATTTAACTGGAAGAACTGATCGTTCAGAGGATTTGGAAGGTTTTAAAGGTTTGGCTAAAAATAATCCATTATTGGCAATTAGCTTCTCCATCGCTTTAATTTCTCTTGCAGGTATCCCACTAACTGCTGGCTTTTGGGGTAAATTTTACGTATTCAGAGATTTATTCAATAGAGATATTTTATATCCGGTAATTGTCGGAATAATCACTTCATGTGTCGGAATTTTCTATTATTTCAAACCTATACTTTCAGTTTATAGCTCAGAAAAAGAAATAGAAAAAATTGAAATTCCCTTTTCAATAAAAATTACTTTGATTTTAACAACCATTTTTACTATTTTACTAGGACTTTATCCAACCTTAGCAAAACAGTTATTCTAATAAATTGGCTATAAAACTCAAAAGTATTTTTAATAAGAAAGATTTAATTTCTTATTTCTTAGTGGCAGGTTCTGGTGCCATAGTTCAAATTATTTCTGGGGCAATACTTAAAGATTGGTTCAATTTAAGCTATACCAATACCGTGGCCTTGGGTTATATTGTAGCATTTTTTTACGGATTTTCCCTAACAAAATTATTCGCATTTGGAATTAGATATTCAAGAAGAACTACCAGGGAAATTTTTAAATTTATATTAGTTTCAATCGGTTCATTTTTTATTACCGTTTATATAAGCCTTCTAACTTATACAATTTTAAATTCCTATGGAGAGGATTTTTATTATCGAATCCCTTTTGCAGTAAAAGAAATAAATTTGAGCCAATTATTCTCAACACTTACAGGAATGGGTTTAAGTTTTTTATTCAATTTTATTATGCATAAAACATTCACTTTTAAAGAAAGTGGATTCTATGAAAAGCTTAAAAAACTCTTAGAATTATAGGAAATTTTTCAACTTCTTAAAATTTTCTTAAAAAAATTTGGAGCATATAATATTTTATTCTAAATTTGAGCTTCAAATCTTAAATTTTTATTAAAATGAAAAAGGTATTCGCATTATTATTTGTTACTGGAATGATGGCTTTAGCATCATGTGGTGGTGAGCAAGCTGCTGAAGAAGCACCAGCTACTGAAGAAGTTGCTGTTGAGTCTATGGAAGCTGATACTACTATGGCTGACACTACTATGGCTGAAGAAGCTCCAGCTGCTGAAGAAGCTGCTGCTGAGTAATTCTAGCTCAAAAGAAATTAAGAGTCCTTCTCAAGAGAAGGACTTTTTTTTTATATCTTCGGGAAATGAAAGGAAAGCAAAAAATTCAATCATTTCTAGACCATTTCCCCCAGGAAGTCGCAGAATATTGTTTTGACCTCTGGAATGATAATAATTTTGAACTTTATTTAAGTAAATCTCGAAACTCAAAATTAGGCGACTTTTGTATCAAGAAAAATGAGCCATTAAGAATTACCCTAAATCACGACCTCCCTCCTTACCAATTTTTGATTACCTATATTCATGAGGTTGCACATTATATCACCTATACCAAAATAAAAACCTTAAGAAATCCGCATGGAAAAGAATGGAAGAATACCTTTAGAGAATTATTCGAACCTATATTAGAGGAATCTCTCCTACCTGGAGAATTAATAATTGAACTAAAAAAATATTTGAAAAATCCTGCTGCCACCAGTTATGGCCATGAAGGTCTAAAAAAAGTTCTAAAAAAATTAGAAGGAAATTCTTCTATTATTACTCTCGAAGAAATTGATAATAATTCTTTATTTCGAATTAAAAACTTAATTTTAATTAAAGGAGAATTAAGAAGAACAAGATATCTTTGTAAAGATGCCAATTCAAACAAAAAATTCTTGGTTTCAAAATTTGCTGAAATTATCCCATTGGAAAATTTTGGGAATATTATTCCTTAATTTATTTATAATTCAACAGATTTTTCCTCAAAATTTCCAAGACGGATATTGGTATAAAATAAAAATTCCAAATAGAGGCATTTACAAAATTGATGGAGAATTTTTAAGGAAAAATGGCATAAACTTATCCCAATTTAATCCGAAGGAATTCGCAATTTATGCATACGATGACCCATTAAATGAAAAAATAAATATTGCAACCTTTCAGAGCAAACCTAAAAAGGTTTCAATTTATTCTGAGAGTGAAATATCCTCTACTTGGACTGACCAAACTAGTTTTATCTTTTTTGCTGAAAATTCATACGGAAGATTTTTTAATAATGAATCAGGCAATTGGGATTTCCATCGCCATGCATTTCAAGAATTCAATTATTATTTCATTCATTTAAAAGATGATTCACCACAATATATCCAGGAACAAAGCCCAACAAATACGCAAACTAATTCTATAGAATTTTATGGATTAGATGATTTATATTTTGAAAATATTAATATTGTAAGATCGGGAAGAAAATGGCTAGGAACATCCATTACCAATTCCGATAATAAAAAATTATCCTATAGCCTGCCAGGCTTAAATACGAATTCCCCTATCCAAATCAATGGTGAATTAGCAAATGGTTCAATTTACCCAGCAACTGTTAATTTAGTCAATGGCAATTCGATTATTAAAACAAATTTAGATAAAATTAATTCTGGCAGATATGAAATCAAGGCCATTACAAAAAGTTTTTCAGGCGAATTTATACCTGTATTAAATAATGAAAAATTAGAAATCGGCATTCAATATGAGGCTGAAGGGGGAACGGGATATCTAAACGAAATACACCTAAAATACGATAAAAAACCTGCTTTTTCTGATAATTTTGAGATATTCTATTCGAAAAATTCATCCTTAAATTCAATAGATAAAAATACCTTTAAAAGCCAAACTAATCAGATTATTTTCATTCAGGATACTAATTCAACTATTCAAATATTAACCAATTCAATTTGGGAAATACCTGCAAAATCAAGAATTTTGGCCGCCAACAAAACAATATTGCCCAAACCAGAAAATTTAATTCCAGCAAATTTTATCCAATATAATAAACATCAAAATTCAAGCCTCATTATCATCGGTTCGGAAAATCTTAAGGAATCGATGACCCTCTATAAAAACTATAAAACTGAACAATTACCAAGCTCTATAGAATACCTTGAAAATATTTATAATAATTATTCAGGAGGTAAAATAGACCCAATTGCTATTAGAAATTTTTTATATGATTTAAAAAATTCACAAAATTTCCCATTAAAATATGTTCTACTATTTGGAGATGCTACATGGGATTTTAAAAATTTATTAGAATTTGAATCAGAAGAAAGACTCAATAATTATATCCCTACATTTGAGAGTAAGGAATCATTTGCTCCATTAAGCAGTTTTGCATCGGATGATTTTTTTGGAATTACAAATACTGAAGCAACCGGTTTTGAAGAAAATAATTCAATTCTTTATAATTTAGAATTAGCAATAGGAAGAGTAACTGTTGCTACTAATTCTGAATTAATTACGTATTTAAATAAGGTGAAAAAATATGATGAAAACCTAAAAAAATTAAAAATCCCAAATATAAGTTTGGTGGCAGATAATGGAGATTACGGAATTCATTTAATCGATGCAGAAAGTTTCGGAGAAAAAATCCTTAAAAATTCCCCAATAAAATTATCTAAAATTTATTTAGACAATTTTCCCTTAGAACAAAAAAATGGAATTGATGTATCCCCACAGGCAGAAGAAGAATTAAAAAATAAATTTTATTCTAATACGAATTTAATACACTATATCGGTCATGGATCAGTCAATGGCTGGACGGATGAGAAAATATTTACAACTAACAGTATTTTGGCTTTAAAAAATTCAAATCAATTACCCATATTATTTACTGCAACCTGTGATTTTACAAAATTTGATGATCCTTATGAAATTTCAGGCGGGGAATTAGGATTATTATCCTCAACAGGAGGTTGGCCAGCCATAATTTCAACCACAAGACCTGTTTTTCAATATAGTAATTATTTATTCGGATTGAATTTCTATGATGCTTTAATCGAAAACCAGTCCACCGATAATTACTTATTAGGCGACTTATTTAAAGACACAAAAAATAAAGCTGGAAATAAGTTATCCAATAGAAATATAAGTTTGTTGGGCGACCCTACCCTTCAATTACCTTGGAATTTTAAAGAAATAGAATATTCCCTCGTAGAAAATTCTGGTTCATTAAACATCAAACTTAATGAAGCTATCCAAGAAGAATACCTTGAAATTGCGTCCGAAGAAGAAACTAATAAAACCTTAAATAATCAGCAAATTTATTTGGAGGACACTAAAGTAGAACAACAAATAAAGGCCGATAAAATAGGCAATTCTCTTGATTATTCAATCAAAATCCCAAATAACGATATTCAAAATAATAAGCATATATTTTGGGCAGGCAGAAATTTTGAAGGAAAAAAGATTTATTTAGAAAATCTAATTTCAACAAAAAATCTAAAGCAAGATGACTCAAATATTTCTCCGAATTATATTTTTGAACATCTAAAATATTTTCCTAAATCAAATGATACTTTAAAAATTACCCTTGAAAATATTTCCCCAATATTGTATTTTGATACCTGGGCAAGTGTTCAAATAAATGATAGTCTTAATTATAAATTAGGGGAATATTTCGTACAAAACGAATCAAATAAAAATCAAAAAATTTATAAATTCCCTTTACCATATAACTTAAAAACTATAGAAGGAAAATTAATTTTTTGGGGCAATAATTTAGAAAGTATTACCAAAAATTTCAATTTTAAAGTTTCTGGAGAAATTTCAGAAAATCAAATTATCCTTTATCCGAACCCTGTAGGAATTGGGCAAAATTTTTCAATACAAAAATTAAATGAACAAAATTTTTCAGAAAAAAGAATTAATTTCGATATCTTTAATATCAATGGAAAGATTATTTACTCCATGAGAAATAAATTATTAGAAAATAATTATATAGAATTTTCGTTAGATACTACTATACAACCTGGAGTATATATAATTAAGGGATATATTTTTGATGAAAAAGAAAATAGCACTTTTAAATTCAATGAAAAATTAATAATAAAAATACCATAATGAAAACCATTAAAAATCAATTTAAATTTATTTTTGGAGCAATTTGTTTATCCGCTTTTAGTTTTACCGCTGCAGCACAATCTTCAGGGCAAACGAATGGCACACTTATTTCAAGTGAATTTAAAGGCCCAAGACCAACCATGTTATTTCTAGCAATTACTCCAGATGCGAGGGCTTCCTCAATGGGAGATTTAGGAGTTGCCACGGAAGCAGATGCGAATGCAATTTACTGGAATCCAGGTAAATTAATTAATACAACTCAGAGTTCTGGTTTTTCTGTATCATATACCCCTTGGCTTAGAAACCTTGGAATTACTGATATGGCATTATATAATCTTAGTGGCTACAAAAAATTAGGGCCAAATCAAGCATTTGGATTATCATTACTTTATTTTGATTTAGGAACATTTGCTAACACTTCGAATACTGGTCAGTTAATCGGCAATTTTTCTTCAGCTGAATATGCCATCACTGGCGCATACTCAAGAAAATTAAGTGAATTTCTTTCCTTAGGAATTAATTTACGTTACATTAATTCGAATTTCGCAGGTAATGCAAGTTCAACTGCCACAAAACCAGCTCAAACTGTTTCTTCAGATGTTGGCATAAATTATGTTAAACCAAGTTCAAAAAATTGGACCAACTCATATGGAATAATGATTTCCAATATCTCCGGGAAAGTAAGTTATGGTTCCGCTACTAAAAACTTTATTCCAACTAATTTGAGATTGGGCTTTACAAGATCTAAAGATTTGGGAAGTGGTAATAAATTTACTTATGGCGCTGATTTAAATAAATTATTAGTTCCTACTTCTTCTAATGAATCCTCTGCGATTTCCGGAATTTTTAGTTCTTTATTCGAATCACCTGAATCAATTACTTTATCTCTTGGAACAGAATATACTTTTTCTAATTTATTGGCTATTCGTGCAGGTTATTTTAATGAATCCAAAAATACGGGAAATAGAAAATATATTAGCTCAGGTTTAGGAGTAAAAATAGATAATAAATACAATATTGATTTTGCTTATCTTATTTCAGCTAATGGATCAACTAATCCACTTGCCAATACTATTAGAATTTCCTTATTAGGTAATTTTGGAAATTAAAAATTTTTAAAAATAATTATGTTAGACAGAAGTAAAGCTCCAGATATTCAACCATTATCTAAAACAATTTTTCCAAAGCCTAATATTAATTATTCAAAAAATAATATTCCAATTATCACTACTATTTTAGGTGATCAAGAAGTATTTAAACTAGAATTGATAATCAAAAATAATTTTGAATCCGATACACTAATTAGACAATTGGCTGATAAATTATTAAAAAAAGGCACCAAAAATAAAAATGCAGAAAAAATAGCTTCTGAATTTGAATTTTATGGAGCCTTCTGGGGAATTGAAACCTATTTGGATTTTAGTCAAATCTATATCTATGCTTTATCCAAATTTTTTAGACCTCTCACTGACCTTTGCTTAGAAATCTTATTGGAAAATGAATACCCTCAATCAGAACTTGACCAACTTATAAATATTCAAAAAGAAAAATCTAAATTAAACTGGGAAAAAGATGATTATGCATCTGGACAATTATTCAGGGAATTAATTTTTCAAAATGATCCTTATGGGAAAATAATTCGTCCCGAAGATTATTCCTATGTAGAAAAAACTGAAACAATTACTTATTACAATCGAAATTGGAAAAATAAAATTTCCCAAGTTTTTGTTTCAGGAAATATAAATGAAAAAGATTTAGATTATTTATTTACTCAGCTGAAAGACTTTGAAAACCCAAATGAAAAATTGGCAAATATTCCTGTCCTTTTCAATCGGAATGAAAAAAATTATGTTGAGAAAAAAGATGCTCTTCAGACTTCTATACGCTTAGGATTCGAATTTATAGGTAGAAATCACCCCGATTACGCAAAGGCTTATTTGGCAAATTTTATTTTAGGGGGCTATTTTGGATCAAGACTTCAAAAAAATATTCGAGAGGAAAAAGGATTTACCTATGGAATTCATTCCCAAATTGTCAATATGGCGAGAGGAACCTATTTTATCATAGGAACTTCTGTCAATAAAAAAAATCAGGAAGAAACTTTAATTGAAATCAATAAGGAAATCGAAATTCTAAAAAATGAATTGGTAACCTATGATGAATTCGAAACCGTAAAAAATTATTTACTAGGAAATTTCCAAGGAGAAATCAATTCTCCATTCGACATCGTAGAAAAAATCAAGGTTATCCATCAGAATAACCTTGATTCAAATTACTATGAAAATTTTCAAGAATCTTTAATCAATTGTTCTCAGGAGGATATACAATTTGCAATAAATGAATATTTTAATCCTGAAAAGGCTATAATTCAATTAGTTGGTTAAAATTGAGAAAGCTTCTTAAATTCTTCTACCCTTAATTTTAACTCTTCCTGACTTACCTCCAATAGCCTCTCCGTTCCAAATTTCTCAACGCAAAAAGAAGCTAAAGCTGAACCATGAACTACGGCTTTTTTCATATTTTCAAAGGATACCTCTCCTGCATTGGCTAAATATCCTATAAACCCACCAGCAAATGTATCTCCAGCACCTGTTGGGTCAAAGACCTCTTCTAATGGTAGGGCTGGACAATAGAACATTTCATCCTTATGGAATAAAATTGCTCCATGTTCGCCTTTTTTAATAATTAAATACTTAGGCCCCATCGTTAAAATCTTCTTTGCAGCCTTTCTCAAGGAATGTTCCCCTGTTAATTGCTCAGCCTCCTCATCATTGATGGAAATTAAATCTACCTCCTTCATTACGATCTTCAGCTCATCCATCGCAATATTCATCCAGAAATTCATTGTATCCATAACAATAAATTTCGGACGGTTTTTTAAATTTTTAATTGCTTGTAATTGTACCTGAGGAGATAAATTTCCTAACATCAAAAATTCACAATCTTGATAGGATTCTGGTATATTGGGTTGAAAATTTTCTAGGACATTTAACTCTGTTACTAAAGTATCTCTAGAATTTAAATTTTTATGATATTTTCCAGCCCAATAAAATGATTTTTCCCCTTCTACTTTTTGTAAACCATCGAAATTTATTCCTTTTGAACTTAATTTTTCCAAATAATTTTCAGGAAAATCATCTCCAATGACTGCCACAACATTTACAGGCTTCTTAAAAAAAGTTGCTGCTAATGAAATATACGGACAAGACCCCCCGATAATTCTTTCTACCTTACCATATGGAGATTCAATAGAATCAAAAGCAACAGTACCAATTGATATTAAACTCATTTTATTTATATTTTAGGACAACGTTCAAATTTTATTCTTTTATCAAAATAGATTCTATAGGTAATAAAGGTTTTAATAATATTAGAGCCTAAACTATTTACAAATCGTAACATTTTAGGATTAAAATCTCCTATCCAATTCATTTCCATCGTTCTATATGGATAAAAAGGATTGTTTTCAGCTTCTTTTTTAAATCTTAATGCAATCGCCGCCTCAATTCCTTTCTTTTGATGTTCAGGAACCACTCCAAAAATCACTCCACAAGCCCGATTCATCACTCCTTTTGCCTTTAAAAGCAAAAACTTAATTATTCCCAACCAATTTAATTTACCATTTACATGTTTTATGATTTGATTTAAATCTGGAATAACAATAAAAAAGGCAACGGGATCTCCCTCAGTTGTATAGGCAAACCATAATAATTGCTCATCCAAAATAGGCTTCATTGTTTTTACTAAAGATTGAGCCTGCTCAGATGACATTTCATTTACCCCTGGAAAACTCGCCCAAGCCTTATTAAAAATCGTCCTGAAATCCTCAGCATATTTAGGTAAATTCGATTTTTCTATAGATTGAAAATAATAATCTGGATTAGTAAAAATTGCTTCAGCTCTCCTATGAATAAAACTATCCAATTCTAATTCTTGAATGGTTGATTCAAATACGTATTGTTGAAAATAATCCTGAAAACCGTAATCTTCAAAAAAATTAATATAATAATGCTTAGTATAAGGCATTTTATAGGTCGGCTCCAATCCCCAACCTTGAACCATTAAACCCCAAAAACTATCTCTCTCACCAAAATTAATCGGACCATCCATCCCCTTCATCCCTTTATCTTTTAACCATTCTTTGGCTGCATCCATCAAAGCAAAAGCAACTTCCTTTTGCTCAATAGATTCAAAAAAACCCATCCCACCAACCGGATGCTCCCCTGGCTTTAATTTCTTGTTCTCATAAAATGCAGCTATCCTTCCTACAACCTCGCCCTCAGAATTTTCCATTATCCACCGAATTGCCTCACCATCCTTGAAATGCTTATTTTTTTTTGGGTTAAATACCGATTCAATATCATTGTCTAAAGGTCGAATCCATGCAGCATCATCTGCATATAAACCTACAGGAAATTCTAAAAACTTCTTGATTAAAGACTTATTTGTACCTACTTCCCTTAGAAACATGTAATCGATTTTGAATCACAAAGATACTACTAAATTTTTAAAGAAGTTTTGGGAATCCTTAGATAATACCCAAATCATTTTCTGTTTTAAAAAGAATAAATTAATTTTAAGCCTATTTTTAATTCATCAATTATAAATTTCCTATGGGTTCTTTAAAATTATATAATTCCTTATCTAGAGATAAAGAAATCTTTCAACCCATAAATGCTCCTTTTGTAGGTTTATACGTTTGTGGGCCTACAGTTTATAATTATGTACATTTAGGAAATGTAAGAACCTTTACATCTTTCGATATTTTGTTTAGATACCTCAAACACCTTGGGTATCAAGTAAGATATGTTAGGAATATCACAGATGTTGGTCATTTAACCGACGATAACGATGATGGAGAAGATAAAATTGGCAAAATGGCAAAATTAGAAAAAATTGAGCCCATGGAAATTGTCAATCGGTATACCCAAGATTTTCATCAAGTACTTTCTACCTTCAATATCCTCCCGCCAAGTATTGAACCAACTGCTACAGGTCATATTATCGAACAAATTGAGGCTGCAAAAACCTTAATTGAGAAAGGCTTAGCCTATGAGTCCAACGGTTCTGTTTATTTCAATATTCAAAAATTCAATGAAAATGGAGGAGACTATGGGAAATTATCCGGCAGAATTTTAGATGAATTACTTACAGAAACAAGAGAATTAGATGGAATTGGAGAAAAAAAGAGCCCACTTGATTTCGCACTTTGGAAAAAAGCCTCTCCAGAACATATTATGAGATGGAATTCCCCTTGGGGACCTGGTTTCCCAGGCTGGCATCTTGAATGTACCTGCATGTCTAATAAATACCTTGGTAATAAATTTGATATCCATGGCGGTGGAATGGATCTTAAATTCCCCCACCATGAATGTGAAATTGCTCAAGCAAAAGGAGCTTTTGGTGAAAGTCCTGCAAATATATGGATGCATACCAATATGCTAACAGTAAACGGACAAAAAATGAGTAAATCACTTGGAAATTCATTCTTGCCAGGTGAACTCTTTACAGGTAATCATCCCTTATTAGACCAAGCTTATAGTCCAATGTCTGTAAGATTCTTTATGCTTCAATCACATTATAGAAGTACTTTAGATTTTTCTAATGACGCCTTAAAAGCATCACAAAAAGGGTATAAAAGACTTTCCAATGGAATTAAAATTTTAAAAAATATCCAAATCCCAGAAAATTTAGAAACTTCTTTAGAAGAAAAACATATTCAAGAAATTGAAAAAGCTATAGATGGAGCTTATGAAGGAATGAACGATGACCTTAATACCGCTGTAGCTATTTCCCATCTATTTACTTTAGTAAAAAAAATAAACCAATTACATACCAAACAATTGAAGATTGAAAATATCGGGATTGATATCTTTGAAAAACTAAAATCAACCTATTTTAGTTTCTATCATGATATACTCGGGCTTAAAGAAGAAATTCCAGGAAATTGGGAACCTCTTTCAGAGCAATTATTAAATCTCTACAAAGAATATAAAGAAAACAAAGACTATTCCAAAGTAGACGAAATCCGAGCAAGCTTCAAGAAAATGGGAATTCTAATTAAGGATATGAAGGATTCAATAGATTGGGGATTTGAAGAATAAAACTATGCTAAGAAATTTAACTCCTACGGTAAAACAATTAATAATAATCAATGTGTTAGTATTCTTACTAACAAGCTTTTCCCCTTATTTGGAAAACTTCCTAACACTACATTATTATGAATCTCCAAATTTTAACCCAATACAATTAATCTCCTACCTATTTATTCATGCCAATTTCATGCATTTGTTTTCAAATATGTTTGGATTATTCATGTTTGGAAATTTATTAGAAAGAATTTGGGGCCCAAAAAGATTCCTAATTTATTATTTCGTTTGTGGAATAGGAGCGGGTATACTTTATATGGCTATTCAACATTTTGTAGACTTTGAACCAATTAGAAGAGCTACAAGATTAGTACTAGAAGACCCTACCGCAGGAAACATCCGGGATTATTGGAGCGAATACGGAATGTTTAGAGTAAACTTATCTGAGGTAAATGCAGAATTAATCAAACAAAATTATACGGAATACATTGGGAGTTTTGTTTTAGGTGGCGCCTCAGGGTCCATCTTCGGAATATTAATGGCCTTTGGGTATTTATTCCCAAATTCTGAAATCTTCCTTTTCTTAATTCCAATCCCAATAAAAGCAAAATGGTTTGTAACTTTTTATGGCCTTTATGAGTTATGGTCAGGTATGGAGCAAGCTCCAGGAGATAATGTAGCTCATTTTGCGCATATTGGAGGAATGATTTTTGGAATTTTATTGTTGAAAATCTGGAATACAAGACGAAATAATTTCTATTAATATGAATAAATATTTGCAAGAACTTAGAATAATTCTTTATGGATACAATCAAGGTATCAATAAAATTATTCTGGCTAATGTTTGCATCTTCTTGCTCCTTTCCATTTTTAAAGTTATCACTACTCTATCCTCAAGCACAGGAATCTTTAACGAAATTTTTACCTGGCTTGCCCTTCCTTCCAATCCAAAGGAATTTATATTTAAACCATGGACAATCGTCACCTATTTTTTCGTCCATATTGACCTTTTTCATATTCTTTTTAATATGCTTTTCCTTTATTGGTTTGGAACATTATTGAAAGATTTTATCGGAGAAAAATCAATTATTCAAACTTATTTTCTAGGGGCTCTCTCGGCAGGCATAATCTATTTAATCATCATGAATAATGTCGGATTTTTCGTTCAAAGGGGACAAGGCTTATTAAATGGCGCCTCAGGAGGAATTTACGCAATTGTGGTAGGACTTGCCACCATCAAGCCTTATTATAAAATTAGGTTATTATTTTTTGGCATGGTGCCCATTATTTTCATTGCAGCATTTTATGTTATTTGGTCATTCATTGAAACAACCGGAAACAATGCAGGCGGAAATATCGCTCATCTAGGAGGTGCACTTTATGGTTTATTTTTCGGATTGAAATTTAAAAATAAAATTTTTCTTCCCAAAAGAGAAAAAGTATTTTCGGTTTTTCAAAATGAGGATAAATATTCAAAAATAAATAGAAAAAAAAATCTAGAAGATCCTATTGATGATTCTGAAATAGATGATATTCTAGATAAAATATCAAAATCTGGCTATGATAGTCTAACAAAATTTGAGAAAAAAAGACTCTTTAAAGCAAGTCAAAAAAACGAATAAGTTCAAACATTTTTCGATTTAAAATGTTTATCTTTGGTAGTATTCAGTTATAAATTAGAGTTGATTTCATATGCAATTTACCCCTGGTCCACTTCTAGGAAAAATAAATCACCCAGATGATTTAAAAAAATTAGATAGAAATCAACTAACCCTACTTTGTCAAGAACTTAGACAATTTATCATTGATAATGTTTCTGCAAATGGTGGTCATTTCGGCGCCTCTTTAGGTGTCACCGAATTAACAGTTGCCCTTCATTATGTTTTCAATACCCCTTCAGATCAACTTGTTTGGGACGTCGGTCATCAGGCTTATGGACATAAAATCCTAACAGGTAGAATGCATAATTTTCATACTAATAGATTATTAGGTGGAATAAGTGGATTCCCAAAAAGATCTGAAAGCGAATTTGATACCTTCGGCGTAGGTCATTCATCCACGTCAATATCTGCAGCCCTAGGTATGGCAGTGGCATCTAATCTTAAAGGTGATACTGAAAAACAACATATTGCCGTAATTGGAGATGGATCAATGACGGCAGGAATGGCCTTCGAAGCCATGAACCATGCTGGTGATATCCCCAATAATATGATTATCATTTTAAATGATAATTGCATGGCCATTGACCCCAATGTTGGGGCCCTAAAGGAATATTTAACGGATATAAGAACATCCAAAACCTATAATAAGGTAAAAGAAGATGTTTGGAACCTGCTTGGAAAAATGTCCAAGTTTGGAAAATCTGCTCAAGACATCGTTTCCAAAATGGAAAATTCTCTTAAAGCAGGACTATTCGGAAAAAGTAATCTCTTTGAATCCTTTAATTTAAGATATTTTGGGCCAATAGACGGACATGATGTTGAACATTTAGTGACTGTATTGAATGATCTTAAAACGATTCCAGGACCTAAAATCCTTCATTGTATAACTACTAAAGGGAAAGGATATTCTTTGGCAGAAAAAGACCAAACCCTTTGGCATGCACCGGGAAAATTTGATAAAATTACTGGAGAAATCCATAAAAAAGTATACGATAACCCTCAACCACCAAAATACCAGGAAGTATTTGGAAATACAATCCTTGAATTAGCTGAAAAAAATGAAAAAATAATTGGTATCACCCCAGCAATGCCCTCTGGCTCCTCACTGAATATTATGATGAGAGAAATGCCCAATAGAGCATTCGACGTCGGTATCGCTGAACAACATGCCGTAACTTTCTCTGCTGGTTTAGCAACTCAGGGGATGACGGTTTTTTGTAATATCTATTCCTCCTTCATGCAAAGAGGATATGACCAAGTCGTTCATGATGTTTGTATCCAAAAACTACCAGTCATTTTCTGCCTGGATAGAGCTGGTTTAGCAGGAGCTGACGGTCCAACCCACCACGGAAATTATGATTTGTCTTATATGAGATGCATCCCAAACATGATGATATTCGCTCCAAGAAATGAAGAAGAGCTTAGAAATATCATGTTTACTGTTTCTCAAGATAAATTCAAGGAATATCAATCAGCTATCACCATACGGTACCCAAGAGGTCAAGGCGTTATGCCAGCTTGGAGAAATCAATTTCAAGAAATTGAAATCGGTAAGGGCTTAGAATTAATGAAAGGAGAAAAAGTTGCCGTATTAACTGTCGGACATATTGGAAATGAAGCAATTTTAGCCTGTGAAAAAGCAAAATCCGAAGGATTAAATCCTGGGCTTTATGATATGCGTTTTGTAAAACCAATTGATGAACAACTTTTAGAAAAAATATTTAAAAATTATTCAACCATCATTACCGTGGAAGACGGAACGATCAAAGGAGGTTTCGGCTCTGCCATTGCTGAATATATGGTCGACAATCAAATTACTGATAAAAAAATCATCCGTTTAGGTATTCCAGACGACATTATCGAACATGGCGAACAACCTGAACTATATAAGCTATGTGGAATAGATGCCGACTCTATTCTAAATAAAATTCAATTGGCTTTTGGAAAAAAATTATTAAAAAAAGTACATTTACAATAAAATTATTTAAATAATCAGATATTTTAATTACCTTTGCACGATTTTTTTACACTCCTAATTATTAGGAAAATACAAATTTATTAAATGCAAAGCATCCGAAATATTGCTATTATCGCTCACGTAGACCATGGTAAAACTACTTTAGTTGATAAAATCATTCACGCCTCAAAAATTTTTAGAGACAATCAAGAATTTGAAGATTTAATTCTCGACAATAATGATCTTGAAAGAGAGAGAGGAATTACAATCGTTTCAAAAAACGTATCTGTAAAATATAATGATGTAAAAATTAATATTATAGATACTCCTGGTCACGCAGATTTTGGAGGCGAGGTAGAACGTGTTCTTAGAATGGCGGATGGGGTTTTACTCCTTGTTGATGCCTTCGAAGGTCCAATGCCTCAAACTCGTTTCGTTTTATCTAAAGCAATTTCACTTGGCCTAAAGCCTATCGTTGTGGTCAATAAAGTGGACAAAGAAAATTGTAGACCAGACGAAGTTCATGAGCAAGTATTCGATTTAATGTTCAATCTTGAAGCGACAGAAGAACAATTAGACTTCCCATGTTTATATGGTTCATCTAAACAAGGATGGATGAGCGAAGATTGGAAACAACCTACAGATAACATCATCCCTTTATTGGATGCTATTATCAAACATATTCCAGAAGCTCCAGCCAATCAAGGAACTCCACAATTACAAATTACCTCTCTAGATTATTCTAGCTTCGTAGGTAGAATTGCAATTGGTAGATTAAATAGAGGCGAGCTAAAAGAAAACCAACCAATTGCTCTTTGTAAGGCAGATGGTTCAATTAAAAAAGGAAGAATTAAGGAAATTCAATTATTTGAAGGATTGGGTAGAATTAAAGTTCCGATGGTTTCTGCAGGAGATATTTGTGCAATTACCGGTATAGAAGATTTCGAAATTGGTGATACAATTGCTGATGCTGAAAATCCTGAAGCATTACCTAGAATTGCCATTGATGAGCCTACCATGAATATGCTCTTCACCATAAATAATTCACCATTCTTCGGCAAAGAAGGTAAATTCGTAACTTCAAGACACTTAAGAGATAGACTTTTTAAAGAAACAGAAAAAAATCTTGCATTAAAGGTCCAAACTACAGATAGCGAAGATAGATTTTTAGTATTCGGAAGAGGTATCCTTCACTTATCAGTTTTAATCGAAACTATGAGAAGAGAGGGCTATGAATTACAAGTAGGTCAGCCTCAAGTAATTTATAAGGAAGATGAAAACGGACAAAAATTAGAACCAATAGAATCTCTTGTAGTAGATGTTCCTGATGAGTTTTCAGGAAAAGTAATTGATTTAGCCACTCAAGGCAAAGGAGAATTACAAACTATGGAGCCAAAAGGAGATTTACAACATTTAGAATTCATTATACCTTCTAGAGGACTAATTGGATTAAGAACAAAAATCATTACAGCCACTCAAGGTGAAGCAATTATTGCTCATAGATTTATCGGATATGAAGCTTTCAAAGGAAATATTTCTGGTAGAACCAATGGATCATTAATTTCAATGAATAATGGTGTTGCTACCCCTTATTCTATTGATAAATTACAAGATAGAGGAGTATTCTTCATCGATCCAGGAGAGGAAGTGTATGGTGGAATGGTAGTAGGTGAACATAATCGTCAAAATGATATTGAAGTAAATCTTCAAAATGCAAAAAAATTGACAAACATGCGTGCCTCAGGTTCTGATGATAATGTAAGAATTGCTCCAAAATTAAATTTCTCTTTAGAGGAATGTATGGAATTTATCCAAAAAGATGAATACCTAGAGGTAACTCCAAAATCTCTAAGAATGAGAAAAATTTATTTGGATGCCAACGAAAGAAAAAGATACGAAATGAAAAATAATTAATTCCTAAAACGAATTAATGTATCTCGTACAAAATAGTAAGATAATTGATCTTTAAATCGGTAGTCTAACCATTGTTCACTCGGACAATCACTACCTTGAATCGTAATGATTCCTGTTTGATGAACAATATCTAAATGAATAATCGAAGACCTGTAAGTTTGAATCATACTTACAGGTTTTTTGTTTATCCGCCAAATGCGAATCATAAAAAAAGAAGAAATGAATACCATGATTATTAATTTTAATAATACTAAATCCTGATTTTTTCTTCTTTTGAACCAATAAAAAAAAACAATCACCAAACAATAATATAAAAATACCTCCCAAAGATTAAGACCTATCCAATCCAGACCTTTTCCAAATAAATCATTAGCCCAATAAAAAATTTGATGCAAAAAATGAATTTCAAAAGAAATAATTGATCCTAAAATGGGCAAGTAAATAAAATAGGAAATGATTAAATAAATATAGGTCGATATCAAAACAAAGGATGAACCAATAGCCACAATTGGATTCAAAACAAAATATAGAATTAAATTTGGCAACTTATGAAAATAAAGAATAATTATGGGAAGAGTAAAAACCTGTGCGGCGATCCCAATGAGGCTGATTTCAATAATAAATCGAAAAATTCTAGTATGAATACCTCTAAGCGGTTCTTTTACTTTTCCTATTTCTAATAACTGAAAAAATAATATGCCAGCAACTGCCAAAAAAGAAAGTATAAAACCTAATTCTCCTAATTGTTTGAAATCATGCCATAAAATCATGAAAGCAGAAAAAAATAATATATGAAAGGCTTGATATGGTTTAAAAAATAACCTCGCAAATAAAATAGTTGAAAACATAAAACTTGCCCTCAAGATAGGCGCAGCCCCACCTACCATAATCCCATAAAAAACTAAAATTCCTATGATAATTAGCCAAAATAAAAATCGGAAAAAACTCCCCCATTTTTTGAATGGAGAAAATATTAAACTTAATACAGAAAATAAAATCCCTACATGTAAGCCTGAAACAGATAAAAAATGAGATGCCCCGGCATTTTGATATAAAGCCTTTATTCCTAAATCTAATTCTGACTTATCGGAAAAAACAATCGTTTTTAATACGGCACGATCCTGCTTATTTTGCACAGAATCTAAACTCCCCAATAATTTATTCTTAAAAGAACTCAATAAACTGGATGGTGGCTTAGAAATTAAGCGAAAACTTGAATTTGTAAAAAGTACTCTATTCAATCCTTGAAAATACTTCATTTCAAACAAAGTTCCCTTTTTCAAACCCCTTAAAGAATCCCCCATTATATGAATATTCCCCTTTCCCAATTGCCATTCTTTTCCATATATCCCAATAATCTCAGCCCTAGATAAATATTGATTGTTACTTTGGGATACATCCTCCTTTATTTCAAGTATTATTTTACCAGATTGATTGTCCTGATCATAATCCTCAGATTCTTTTATATGAAAAAAAAGAAACCCTAACAAAGAGAAATAAATAAATAATTGAAGTTTTTTAAAAAAAGAAATAATAAAAAAGGAAAAGGAAAATCCTAGAATTATGGACCTATCAATTATTAGATATTTATGAATAAATAAACTGAAAAAATAAAAAAGAAATAATCGAATAAATAAATCAAAAGAGAACTTCTTCACAGTTAGGCATCAAGACCTAAATATAAAACTTTTTTAATTTAATATAAGTCTCTACTTGATCAGGAATTAGATATTTTACTGATCGGTTATTCTTAATGCAATCACGAATATAAGTAGCAGAAATTTGTAAAATTGGGGCATCTATTAGCTTTATGGAAGGATGTTGCCATAAATCAGAAGACTTCAGATTATTTCTTGGATAAACAATTAACTGATAATATTTTAATATACTCTCATAATTCTTCCAAGATTTAAAATTTTCTAAATTATCGCCTCCTATAATTAAAGAAAATTCATATTCAGGATACTTCTCAGAAATATAGGCCAAGGTTTCAACGGTATAGGAAGGCTTAGGCAAATGAAATTCAATATCAGAACTCTTAAATGCAAAATTATCTGCAATTGCTTTTTCTACTAAATCCAATCGATCAAATTCATGTAATAAATTACTTGATTTTTTATGTGGATTTTGTGGAGATACGATAAACCAAATTTCCGAACAATCTGTTTGATTAATTACAGCTTGGGCAATAATAAGATGCCCCATATGAATAGGATTAAAAGAACCAAAAAATAATCCAACCTTTTTCAATTTCAGATTTCTGTAAATTTTTTATAAATATCCATTATTTCCTGTTCCGCCTTTACTAGATCATCATTCAATAAAATTTGATCAAATTGATCTTGATAAGAAATCTCCTCCCTCATTTTATCAATTCTAGTTTTTAAAGATTCCTCATTATCCGTTCCTCTCGCCCTTAATCTACCAACTAATTCATCAAAATTACTTACCTTAACATACAAGGCAAATGCCTTTTCCCCATAATATTTTTTTAAATTCAAACCCCCAATTACATCCACATCAAAAACAACATTTTTCCCTTCCGACCAAATCCTCTCTATTTCTGCCTTTAATGTTCCATAATAAGTGCCTGAATAAACCTCCTCATATTCTGCAAATTCATTTTGACTAATCTTAGCCTCAAAATCTTGTCTTGATAAAAAATAATAATCCTTACCGTCTTCCTCTTTCCCCCTTTTTGCACGTGTAGTAGCAGAAATTGAAAAGGATAAATCAGAATAATTCCTCAATAAATGATGAATTAATGTGGTCTTTCCAGACCCAGAAGGAGCAGAAACAATAAATAATTTACCAGCCAACTTGATTTCTTTTGAGTGAAATTAAAGGAATTTTATTTGAACCACCAAATTAATACGATAATTACAATAAATAGCTTAGATTTAATTTGATTTAAAACTTGTTCCGGACATTTATCCGAACAATTCTTCTTAATTAATTGCTTTAACTTTAATTCTAATTCATGAAAGTCCTTACAAGGCCGACAATTTACGACATTCTCAGAGACTTTTTGCTTTTCTTCCGCAGACAAATCCCCATCTAGGAACCTCCTGACAAATTCTAAGCATTTCTTCTCATTATCACATTGTAATTTCATGAATATTAATTGAATTAAGTTTTATTTGAAACATTGCATTTTTAAAAAAAGTTCCAAAATAATTTAATTATGACAGACTGTCAGTATTAAATCCTTTTTTTCTTGCAAAATCAACAAGTTTTAATTTTAAAATTTCCCTAGCACGATGCAACCTTGAACGAACTGTACCAATAGGTATATTCAATATTTTACCTATTTCTTCATAGGTAAAATCCTCCAAATCAGATAATATTATGATTATACGAAAATCTGTCGCAAGAGATTGTAAGGCTAAAGTAACCTCATCTCCCATTAAATCTTGTAGGGTTTCAGTTTTAAAATTTTGATTGATATCAGGTTCAAATTCATCACTGTCGGTGGGCTGAAGATTTTCAAAAGTTTCAAGTTCTGAAATAATTGGATTTCTTACCTTTTTGCGGTAATCATTAATAAAATTATTTTTTAAAATCCGGAACAACCAAGCTTTCGCATTAGTGCCCTCTTCATAAGAATCGATATATTTAAAAGCTTTTAGAAACGTATCCTGCAATAAATCATTTGCATCATCAGGATCAGTGGTTAATTTTAAAGCAAAATTGTACATGGCATCAGCATGCGGGAAAAAATCTTTTTCAAAAATCTTTTCTGCTAATTTCTTTTTTTCAATTTCTAAGTCTGCGGATACTTCTGCCATTTATACTAAGCACTTTTATGTAAATATACCTGCAATTAACTTACCAATTCATAAAAAGTGACAAATAGGCTTATTTTGATGGCGAAAAGCTCTCAATAATGATAAAAATTATCGTGGTAATAATACTTGTAAATAAAGTCTTTACTAAAACGAGTGGAAATAAGGAAGAATCACTTGCTTCTAGAATAAAATAAACAAATGAATAAATTAACGTAGATACAAACACGTAAGAAGTAAATTTTTGAATCTTTAAGGTTCTAATTGACACACTTAGATCCTCCTCCTGATTAGAATCAAATCCAATTATTCTTAATAAAGGGAATTTTAAAAAGGCAATTAATACTGCTGAAAAAGCATGCAACCCATAGCTAAGTAAAAATAAATCTACAATCCATCCAATGATTAAGGCAAAAAATAATAAAAATCCCAATGAAATACTCAATGGAGCCATCAATATTATATAGAGGTAAACAAAGAAAAATCCTCTTCCTAACAACGAAAAATCTCTAAATAGAAATAGCTGAACTAAAACTAATAATATACCAATTATCCAGAAGCCATTTCTTCTATTATTCATCTTCTTTTAAAGAATTTATTTCCTCTATAATGGAGTCTATTTCCTTCTTATTTTTATTTTTAACTAAATATACATTTTTTAATTTTTGGAATTCATTTGATAATAATACTTTGATTTCATGAAAATTTCCATCTTCCTTTAAACCAATTTCAGCAACTACCCCAATCAAAATATCTGAAGGATATACCGTATTATAATCAGAGGTAACAATCGAATCTCCTAATTCCACGCGTTTAAATTTAGAAACATCATTCAAATCAATTATCTCCGATAAAGACCCATCCCATTTAATATAACCTAATTCTTGATTCGATTTTATCTTTGCAGAAATAGAATTTTCTGTATTTAAAACAGACATCACCAAAGAGTGATGATCAATCGTTTTTATTACCTTCCCTACAATTCCCCTTGATGAAATAACTCCCATCCCAGTTTCAACTCCATCCAATTTACCTTTATTAATAGTTAAATAATTTTTCGATAAATTAACTGAATTATAAACTACCCTGGCAGGCATAATGATATAATCAATTTGATCAATCAAATTATTCTTTAAAATCGCACTATCCATTTCTGCCTGGGAAATATCTTTATTATTAAATAATATCTCTTTTAGTTTTGCATTCTCCTCCACTAATTTCTGGTTTTGATCCCCAAGATGAATATAATCTTCAATCGAATTAATTCGATCTACCCAACTTGAAATCCATTCATTGGATGCATTAAAAAAGATGGCCTTCTGATAATTATTTCGATTAAATATTTGTATAGCATTAAACAATTCCAAAAAAATAAAAAATAGGAATATCCTAATCCTATAAAGGAATTGAAAAATTTTATACATACTTAAATAGTATTTACTAGGTAATTAAAACTGGCTTATAACGGTCTATATTTTTAAGTATTTCCCCAGTACCACGAACAACCGCCTTCAAAGGATCATCTGCAATATGTACCTTCAATTGAGTCTTTCTTTCTATTCGCTTATCTAGACCATGTAACATTGCCCCTCCTCCTGCTAAATGAATACCATTATGGAAAATATCCCCAGATAACTCAGCAGGAGCCCTTTGCAAGGTCTCCATAATCGCTACCTCAATTTTCGTAATTGAACTATCCAAAGCATAAGCAATTTCAGAATAATTTATTAATATCTCCTTTGGAATACCCGTAATTTGATCCCTACCTCTAATCTCAAAATCTGGTGGGGCATTCTCTAATTCAGGTAAGGCAGAACCCACCTGAATTTTAATCTGCTCTGCAGAACGCTCACCGATAATCAATTTATGCTCTCTAGCTAAATAATCCTTAATATCCCTGGTAAACTCATCCCCAGCAACTCGAATTGAATTTTCAACTACAATTCCACTCAATGAAATAATCGCAACCTCCGTAGTTCCACCTCCAATATCCACAATTAAAGAACCATTTGGCTGTTCAATATCTATACCAATACCAATTGCAGCCGCAATTGGCTCATGCACCATATACACCTCACGTGCCCCAGCATGCTCCGCTGAATCCTTTACCGCTCTTTTTTCAACCTCCGTTATTCCAGATGGAATACAAATCACCATTCTCAAGGATGGCGAAAAAAATGAATTGGATTTATCCATCATCTTGATTAATCCACGCATCATTAATTCTGCCGCAGTAAAGTCTGCAATTACCCCATCCTTCAATGGACGAATCGTCTTGATATTATCATTGGTCTTCTCATGCATCAACATAGCCTGCCTTCCAACTGCCATTACCTTATTTGTATTCCTGTCCAAGGCAATAATAGAGGGCTCATCCACCACTACTTGATTTTTATGAATAATTAAAGTATTGGCTGTTCCCAAGTCAATAGCAATATCTTTGGTAAAAAAATTAAAGAATCCCATACGAATTTTGATAATTAAAGATTCAAATTTAAAAATAATTTTTACTAATATAATTGAAAGATAAGAAAATCTTTTTCCATTCTATTCAGTTATATAAATATAATACTAAAAAAGACCTTTAAAAACCTCTGCTATATTTAATCATTTATATTGAAAAAATTCTAAAATTATATTAAAATTTAACATTGAAATTTATTGTAATTCCTAGGATAATTTATTAGATTTGTACAATTATTTCTGAAAAAAAATTAGAATTTTTCAAAAATTTACTGTCTATGGAGGATTATAACAAAATTATCGAGTCGCTTGGCGTTAAGTTTATCAAATCTAGAAACATTAGAATATTACAACCTATCAAGATAAAAAACTTCTATGATGTAGAAAATTCTCTCTTGATATTGTACAAAGGACAAGTTTCTTTTGGTGAAGAATCCCTTAAAGTTGAGGAAGGTGATATGTTATTTATTCCTGGAGGAAAAATGATTAGTGTAACTTATGGTGACTCCTCCGATCCAAAACCAATATCTAACGAAGAATTCCTTACTAAAAGAGAATTATATTTCAATCAGAATTTTGATCCAAATGCAATCGGATCGCATTCCAATTCATTCGGAATGGTTTCTTTCGAAGCAAAAGTTTTTGACTCAGTCAATTTCTTCACTTCCCTAGATATCCCTCCATTCTTAATTAAAAATGATGAAAAACTAGCCATTACCATTAAAGAAATTCTACAAGAAGATTTATTAGATAATATCGGGAAAGGTAGAATTATTAAAATTAAAACAGAGGAAATCGTAATTGAAATCATCCGTTATATTATTGAAAATAGACTTTTCGTTGAACAATTAGCAACAAATTCAACTTATTTCAAAGATCCAAGATTAATAGATATTTTCGCATTCATCAAAGATAATATCGGTGGAGACCTATCAAATAAAGTTTTGGCTAATGTAGCAAACGTTTCTGAAGATTATGTAGGCCAATACTTTAAAATGCTTACAGGAATTAATCCACAAGATTATATCGAATATCAAAGAATGGAAGCTGCCGTAGGCTTATTAAGAACAACAAAGAAATCCATTCGTTTAATTGGACAAGAAGTCGGATACAAAGATACTGCCTATTTCTGCCGAAGATTCAAAATGATGTTCGGAATCCCAGCAGGAAAAATGAGAAGAAGAGAATCATTAATGAATATCTAAGCTACTTTAGATATTTTAATTTAATAATTTCTTGCTCTCCCAGGTATCTCCAATGACCCCTCGGTAAATCTTTCTTATTTAAAAATGCAAAAGTGGTACGATCCAATTTCGTAACATCATATCCCACTTTTTCAAAGATTCTTCGTACAATTCGGTTTTTACCAGAATGAATCTTTAATCCTACTACATAACGGTCTGGTGTTACAATTGCAATATCATCTACCTTGATAAATCCATCCTCTAATTCCAAGCCCGACTTGATTTTTTCAAAATCTTCATCAGTGATTGGCTTATTTAATTCAGCTTGGTAAATTTTTTCTACTTCATTCGAAGGATGTGTTAACTTATCCGCTAAATCCCCATCATTCGTTAACAATAATAATCCTGTAGTGTTCCTATCTAGTCTTCCTACAGGATAAATTCTGGCATCCGTAGCATTCTTCACCAATTCCATTACTGTTCTCCTTGATTCAGGATCCTCAGTTGTTGTAATGAAATCCTTTGGCTTATTTAATAATAAATAAACCATTTTCTCTCTGCTCAATACCTTATTACCATATTTTACCACATCTCCAGGACCAACCTGAAATCCCATTTCCGTGACTACCTTATTATTAACACGAATATCCCCATTTTGAATTAATTTATCCGCATCCCTTCTAGAACAAATCCCAGCATTCGCAATGAAACGATTCAAACGAATATTATCCGTCTTCCTCTCCTCTTTTTCCATCTTCTTTTGAACACGAAACGAAGCCTTAGCCTTTATTTTATCAAAATGATATTTAGGCTCCTCAGATTTTTCATCAAAACGTGTTTTACTCTTGAAAATCTCTTTTCTACTCGTTTTCTTCTTGAAATTACCTTGATTATCTCTCGCAACATTCTTACCAGAACGTTCGTTATTAGAGTTAGAATTGGAATTGAAACTTCTCTTTTTCATTTTAAGGATTCAACATCACTGCTGTATTTTGATTTTTTTGTATCTTAACGTAAATTATTAAAATCTCTCCACAAAGATAGTGAAATAATTCCTTAATTTATGATTTCAAATACATGATTACATAAATGAATTTAGAACTTAGAATTAAATATCGCCTCCGCCAAACTAAAAACCTTATAATAGGAAGTTTAACCGCATTTATTTTTTCTTGCAGCTCCTCCCCAGAAGCTATTCAAAAGAAAACTTTGTCCTATTTTGAAAGAGGAGAATTTGAATTGGCTATTCAAGAAAATAAAAAACTTATCTCTGACAATTTTAACCTTGCCAAATCTTCCTTCCTTACAGCAGAATCTTACAGACTCTCAAATAGAATAGACCAGGCTATCCCATTCTATGAAATGGCCCTTAAGGCTGGCAATGAAAATCCAATGATTTATTATCATTTAGCAATGGGACATAAATATTTGGGAGAATACGACTCAGAAAAAGAAAACCTTTTGCTTTTTCTAAGCAAAAAACCCATCAGAGATTATGAAATTAGAGCAGAACTTGAATTAGCCAATATTGAAAAAATACCAGAACTTACCTCAAAAGAAAATTTTGTAAAAATTTACCCCCTAAAAGGAAATACCCCAAATGCAGAATTCTCTCCACAATTATTCGAAAATCAATTAATAATTTCCGCTTCAAATAAAAATCAAATCTATAAAAATAATGGACAACCCTTTATCGGCTTGTATAAGGTAAACCTTAAAAGTCCTACAGAAATTGAATCAACCTCTTTGTATAGTAATTCAATATTTAAAGAAAATGCAAATGAAGGAACTCCAGCCTTTTCAAAAGACGGAAGATTTATCATTTTCGCCAGAGGAAATACCGGTCAAAAAGGAGATAATAATGTAAACGTTGATCTCTATATGTCTAGAAATAATGGCTCAGGATGGTCTAATCCTGAAAAATTAGCTATTAGTGACTCCTTGGCTTGGGATGGCAGCCCTTGTTTCTCCTCGGATGGACGAACCTTGTATTTTGCATCTGATCGAAGAGGCGGGAAAGGTGGCCTAGATTTATACAGAGTAACAATGGATAATGCTGGACGATTCGGAAGGCCTATCAATATGGGTTCTCAAATTAATACCCCAGGGGATGAAGTTTTCCCTTTTATTTCCGAAGATGGAAAATTATATTTTTCCTCAAATGGCCACCCTGGAATTGGAGGTCTAGATTTATTTGTGGCTACAAGAAACGGGAATGATATCTTAATAGAACACCTAGGAATGCCCATGAATTCTACAGCAGATGATTTCGGATTAGTTGAGTCAGATCCAAATCATGGTTATTTCAGCTCAAATAGAAGTGGGGGCGCAGGGGATGATGATATATATTATTATGTTGGAGGAGATAATGTGGAGAGATGGTGGTCCAACGATCCTATTCCAGAACCAGAAATTTCAGATAAAATTGTTAATTATTATTTAATCGCTGATGTGGTAGATACCAAAAACAATCCTATCAACAATGTGGATTATAAAATCAAAAGAAATGGGGAAAATTTCCTTAATAATAAAACCAATAATATTGGTGAGACAAGCAAATTGACCTTAGAGGAAAACGATGAAATCTCCTTTATTTTCGAAAAGAAAAATTATATCACTCAAAGAGCCAATTTTTCAATGGCTGGAAACATAATTCCTGAACAATTATTGAAAAAATCAGTTACAGATACAACATTTAAATTAAAAGTAATCTTAGATGAGCTGGAAATTGGAAAAGAAATTACAAATATTATTCATCTGAATCCAATTTATTATGATTTAGATAAATCAGATATTCGTCCTGATGCAGCCAGCGAATTAGATAAAATAATCCAGTTTCTTAATGATAATCCACAAATTCAATTAGAACTTGGCTCACATACAGACTCCAGAGCAAGTAATTCTTATAATCTAAGGCTTTCTCAAAGAAGAGCAGATTCGGCAGTAAATTATATTACTTCCAAGGGAATAGATGAAAGTAGAATAATTGGAAAAGGATATGGAGAAACTCAATTAATAAATGAATGTAGCAATGGGGTAGATTGCCCAGAAGAAAAACATCAAGAAAACCGTAGAACAGAATTTATCATAACAGATATTATTGAATAATGAACTATTTACTTAAAGGGGGAACAATCGTTAATGAAGGAAAATTAATTTCAACAGATCTATTAATTAAAGATGGATTTATTGAAAAAATTGGAGAAAATTTAACTTTAGAACCCAATACTGAGGAAATAAATTGTGAAGGGAAATATATTTTTCCTGGAATGATTGATGATCAGGTACATTTTAGAGAACCCGGGCTTACCCATAAGGCAAATATTCAGACAGAAGCGATGGCTGCTGTTGCAGGAGGAGTAACATCTTTCATGGAAATGCCCAATACCGTTCCAAATGCCTTAACTCAAGAAATTTTAGAAGAAAAATATCAAATTGCCTCAAAATCCTCAGTTGCCAATTACTCCTTTTTCATGGGCGCCAGCAATGATAATATTGAGGAAGTTAAAAAAACATCCCAAACAGATATTTGTGGATTAAAAATATTTATGGGTTCTTCCACAGGTAACATGCTGGTAGACAAAGCAGAAATTTTGGAAAGATTATTTTGTGAAACCAATTTATTGATTGCTACCCATTGTGAAGATGAAGCTACTGTTAGAAGAAATCTAGAACATTACAAAGAATTATATCCAACAAACCCAAACCCAAACCTTCATCCAATTATTCGTAATGTTGAAGCTTGTTATCTATCTTCTTCCAAAGCAGTAGAATTAGCAAAAAAATGTAATGCAAGATTGCATATTCTTCATATTTCTACGGCAGAAGAATTAGATTTATTTGATAATTCTATCCCTTTAAAAGAAAAGAATATTACAGCAGAAGTTTGCGTGCACCATTTATTTTTCGATGCAAATGACTATAATTCAAAAGGAAATTTAATTAAATGTAATCCGGCAATAAAAGAAGAACGGCATAAAAAAGCAATTCTAAAGGCCTTAAAAGATGATAGGATTGATGTTATTGCAACCGATCACGCTCCTCATACTTGGGAAGAAAAACAAAATGACTATTGGTCTGCCCCATCCGGATTACCCCTTGTTCAACATCCTTTATTAATTCTATTTGATTTTTATAAAAAAGGAGAAATTGATCTTCCATTGATAGCAAGAAAAACAGCTCATGCTGTAGCAGATTGTTTTAATATAGATCGAAGAGGTTATTTAAGAGAAGGCTATTGGGCAGATTTATTCATCGCTGATTTGGAAACATCAACCACTGTAAAAAAAGAAGATTTATTTTATAAATGCGGTTGGTCACCATTAGAAGGAATGAAGTTCCCTGCAAAAATTGAAAAAACCTTTGTTTCAGGAAATCTCGTATTTTCAAATGGCAAAATAATTAATGAAACAAATGGACATAGACTTAAATTTAATCGGGATTAATGTTAAAACCCTATTTTAATATTAATTTAATAGAAGCTGGCTTAGATGAAGTTGGAAGAGGCTGCCTGGCAGGTCCAGTTGTTGCTGCCGCAGTCATTTTACCTAAAAACTTTTCCCACCCACTGTTAAACGATTCTAAACAGCTAAATGAGAAAGAAAGAAAAATAGTTAAAAAACTGATTATTGAAGAGGCAATTGCTTATTCAATTTCAGAAATAAGTGCTGAAGAAATAGATAAAATAAATATTCTAAAAGCAAGTATTAAGGCAATGCACCTTTGTATCGATAAATTAAAAGTTAAACCTGAACATTTATTGGTCGACGGAAATCGGTTTTACGCCTACCCTTTGATACCACATACTTGTATTATTAAAGGGGATGCAAAGTTCCAATCCATTGCTGCCGCATCTATACTGGCTAAAGAATATAGAGATGATTTAATGAAAAATATGGCCAATAAATACCCTGGCTATGCTTGGGAAAAGAATATGGGTTACCCTACAAAAAAACACAAGGAGGGAATAAAAAAAATTGGACTTTCCCCAATACATCGTTTAAGCTTTAAATCAAATTAGAAAGGAAATAAAAAAACTTTATTAAATTGAAAAAAAATATCTAAATGAAAAATTTTATCAATATTCTATTTATAATAATTTTTACCTCAACATTTTCGGTTGCTCAAAGCCTAAACTCTCGAGTTTTAAATAATGATATTGATTTAAATTCTCTTTCGAAAGAATTTGACCTAAAATTTAAGAATGATTTAGAAAAAGCTAAAAAATTAAATATTAAATTAATTGATACATTGGGTAAGGATAAACTTCTTTACCTAAATAGTTTTACTAAAGAAGGAGAGCCACTTTATTTGACTAATTTTTCAACCACCAATGCAGGAAAAAATGTAAGAATAAATTCATTGTATCTTGGAGGAGATCTTGGATTAAATTTAGATGGAAGTTCTACTCTAATTAAAGATAAACTTGGTATGTGGGATGGAGGCAATGTGAATTCAAACCACCAAGAAATGACAGGAAGGGTTCAAAACTTAGATTCTTCACCTGTCTCAGAACATTCCTCCCATGTTGCTGGAATAATGATCGCTTCCGGAATCAATAAGGACGTAAGAGGAATGGCATTTAAGGCCAATTTAAAAGCCTGGAATTTTACGAATGATATTTCTGAAATAACAGCAAATGCAAAAAACTTGGATGGTAGCCCTAAACTTTTAATCACAAATCATTCTTATGGTTATCAAGCAGGTTGGGCATTCGATTCTAACGTAAATAAATGGAGATGGTATGGAAATACGACAATTTCTAAAACAAAAGATTATAAATTCGGACAATATGATAATAGCTCAGCTTCCTTAGATCGCCTAGCTTTTAATGCTCCATATCTTTTAATGGTAAAATCTGCAGGAAATAATAGAGATTCAAATGGCCCAACAAATAATGAAACCTATTATTTAGGGTCAGGAACAGATACTTCAACTGTAAGTAGATCCCCAAATAATAGTTATGATATCATTTCTACGACAGGAAATGCAAAAAATATTTTAACTGTTGGGGCAGTTAATATGAACTATCGTTTTCCGTTCCTTATTTCCGATATTAAAATGTCTGATTATAGTTCTTGGGGACCTACCGATGATGGGAGAATTAAACCAGATCTTGTGGGTGTTGGTACAAACCTGCTTTCTATTTTTACAGGAACAAATGATTACCAACTATCCACTGGAACATCAATGTCTTCCCCAAATGTGGCAGGATCCTTATTATTATTACAAGAATTATATACCAATTTGAATAATGATTACCTAAAAGGTGCAACATTAAAAGGAATTGCGCTACATACTTCCTTGGATATTATTGAAAAGGGTCCAGATTATCAATCAGGATGGGGTCTATTAGATATGAAAGAAGCTGCAAAATTAATTCAAAATAATGGCACAAAATCCTTAATTTTAGAAGACAAACTTCTTCCAAAAGGAATAAAATCTCTTGATGTAATAGCTAGTGGAGATGGAAATCTTGAAGCCTCGATTTCTTGGTATGACCCTGCTGCAGAAGAACAAGGTTCAGTTCTGGATGATAAAACAAAAAAATTAATTAATGATTTAGATATCAGAATTCAAGATAAAACAACGTCTGAAATTTTCCTACCATTCATATTAGACCCGGCTAAACCTGCTAATCCTGCAACTAACGGAGATAACGTTTTAGATAATTTTGAAAAAATTATTATTCCAAAAACCATACCCGGTAGAACCTATACGATCACGGTAAATCATAAAAAAGATACCCTAAAAAATAATTACCAAGATTATAGTTTAATCATATCAGGAATCGGAGGAGTAGAAGGCTCATATCCAAATTTAAGTTTCTCAAGTCCAACGAATCATATTGATTCAGTAGTTATTCAAAATATTAAAAATCCATCTGAATATATTAATTCAGAAATTGGGGGAAAGGATAGTCTTAGCATCTATTTCAATAATTCAAATTCAAAATCCATCGTTTTCCTAGTGGATTGGAATAATGATGGTGATTTTAATGATGCCCAAGAAAAAGTATTCCAAAATAATAATTATACTTCCAATTTATTTTCTACCAATATCCAACTTCCAAAAGATCTAAATTTACAAGAAAATAAAATACTAAGATCTAGATTATTAGTTTCTAATTCCACCATCACAGATATAAATTCAACTAGTTTTTCAAGTGGTGAATTAAAAGAATATTTATTTAAATTAATTCCTTCATCAAATGATTTATCAATAGTTGATCTAAACCAATCTGGAGGAGAATTTTGTCCGACCAATGGCAATTCAAATTTCTATGCCAAGGTCAAAAATTTAGGCACAAAAGATCGAGTTGAATATAAAGTAAAATTATCCGTATTACAAGGAAATACAGTAATTAAGACAACAACAACAGATTTAGTATCGATCCTTCGAGGAACAGAAAATGAGGTTCAAATAAATACAGACCTTTTGGTATTGGATGGACAATCCTATAATTATAAAGCAGAAATTGTTTTTGAAGAGGACCAAAATTTATTAAATAATACCTTTGAAATTACCAAAACAATAAATAATTCCTCAGCCCCAGTTACTCAAGGTTTTAGTTGTACTGGTACAGAAGATTTTATATTGAAGTCCTTGGACGGAAAAACTGTCAATTGGTCTGACGATACTAATTTCCTAGGAATTGGCGAAACATTTAAAGCCACAAATATCACTAATCCTAAAGCTTATATAGGAGGAGTAAATTTTGGAATGGGCCCTATTTCTAAAGATGATTTTGGAGGAGGAACTTATTATGAAAATTTTGGTCCAGCACCAATATTTAATGTTAGCACGCCAATAATATTAGAAAAGGCAAGAATTTATACTGCAGATTCAGGAAAAATATATTTTGATCTTTACAATTTTGACTCAGGTGAATTAATCACAAGTATTTCAAAAGATGTACCTAAAACAAGAATATTAACGGATACCAACAGAGTAAATAATCAAATTCCGGGTGACCCAAATGATCCAGGAATTGAAATAAATTTAAATTTACAATTTCCAAAAGCTGGGAAATATGTATTATTTCAAACTTGTACAGAAGGGTCAAATATTTATCGATCCAATATTCCTAAAGATGGTTCTGCAACTTTACCCTCTGGTGGAAATATAGGTTTCCCTTATTCAAAAAATGGGATTATTAATTTAGAAGGTTCCTATTATAATGGAGAGGTTATTAAAACTGGATATTATTATTACTATGATATGAAATTTATTTCTCCAGGTTGTAAATCCGATATTGTGGATGTCCCTCTTACCGCATCTACCCCTCCTACTGTGTCAATTAATTCAATTGGAGTAGATACAGTTTGCGGAGGATCAACTGGAGATACCCTTAGAATCTCAAATATTTCAGCTGGGGCTACCGGATTATGGTTCTTAAATGATGCTTCAACAGGTAATACAAGTGATTCCATTCTTACTAAAACTGAAGGAATTTACAAATTAGTTGCTACGAATCAAGATGGGTGTTCAACTTCCTCTGATACTTATCAATTAACGATTGACAGACCAGAAACACCAAAACTAACTTTAAACTCTGGCAAAATTATCGCCAGCTATGGGTCATCCTTCCAATGGTATCAAGATGGTTTCCCAATTGATGGAGCCACAGAAAAGGAATATTTAGTTTTAGAGACTGGGAATTATTTCGTTGTAATTAAAAATGATAAGGGTTGTAGTGCTAAATCCGCATCCTATGATCTTACTATCATGTCTACTCCTTTAATTGAGCCGGTAAATTCATTTAATCTATATCCAAATCCAAGCAAGGGTAATCTTACTATTTCTATACCAGACGATATTGCAAAAAAAGGTTATAGTTTTAAAATATTTGACGCTACAGGAGGCATTAAATTGGAGAAAAATTCAATTATTAATACCAATAAGATTAGTTTAGATATTAATGAATTAAGTCCAGGATTATATTTCCTTATGGTTCCTGAAATGCCAACCAATAAAGTGATTAAATTTATTAAGGAATAATTCGAACAATTTTCCTACCAAAAGAAGTTCCGTCCAACATTTTATTTAAATGGATCGGAACTTCTTCCATATTTATTTCTTGAATAATTGGATTTAAATCTACCTTCCAATCATTATTTAATAAGTCCCAAATAGATTTTTTATATTCTAAAGGTGAATCTGCTGAATTAATCCCTAATACTTTTATTCCTCTTAAAATAAATGGAAATACTTCTAAATCCATTTTGGTGGAATTAGCCATTCCACAAACAGCGACAGACCCTCCCATTTGAACGGACTTTATAATTTTCACCAATATATCACCTCCAACGGTATCAATTGCACCAGAAAATTCCATTGGATATAAAGCTCTTGATGTATCTTTCAAAAAATCATTAACATCCAAAACTTCATCAACAGAAAGTGTTTTAAAAATTGGGAAATCGGTTTTTCTAGTTAAAGCAATTACTCTGAAACCCAATTTTTTTAAAATAATGATGGAGATTAAACCAAGCCCTCCAGAAGCACCACTTACAAGGACTGGTTTGTCTTTGGAAATATCATTTTTCAATAATTGAAAAACTGCCATCCCTGCCGTTAAGCCGGCTGTACCTAATTCCATTTGATACCGGAAAGAATTAAATTTTGAAGCTTCAATTATCCAATCAGATGGTACAGAAATATATTCTGAAATTCCACCATGCGTGTTCATCCCCATATCAAACCCGGTAACTAATACCTTGGACCCTCGTTTAAACTGATTTGTTGGATCTTCTACAACTTCTCCAATCGCATCAATTCCAGGGATATGCGGATAGTTTCTAGTAACCCCTTTATGACCAGAATATGAAAGAGCATCTTTATAATTCAAAGAAGAATAATGGACTTTAATGAGTACACCATCTTCTTTTAGAAAATTCATTGGAAGATTTACAATTGAATTTATTACCTCATTCTGTGGTGAAATTTGAGTTAGAAGAGCTTTAAATTTTTCCATTATTTTCTTATTCCTTAACCCAAAGAAATATCATCCTCGGCGAATTTTTCACATCAAATAAATCCAAATTATAATTCCCATAGAGGTCTATTGTCCTAAAATCAGCTAAATTTGCATATTGCAGAAAATCATTTCTTGAAATTAATTCAACCTTTTCTTCAAAATAATAATCCTGGCCTAAATCACTTAATTCAATAGATTTATATAAAAATCCATCTTTCACCCAGCGCTTGATATTAAATTTCAATCCCCCCTTATAGATGGTTTCCTGCTTAATTAAATTTGCTAAAACAAAGGAAGGATTAAAGAAATCCATAATTAAAATCCCCCCTTTTTTTAAAGCTTGATGAAAACTATAAAAAGTCATTTGATTATCTTCGAATGTGTCAAAATATCCAAATGAAGTAAAAAAATTCGCTACATAATCAAAACTTCCTAATTTTTCAGGACTAATTGGCCTTCTGATATCATGAACAAAAAAGTTTAATCCCGGTTTTTCCAGTTTTTTTGCCTCTTCAATATTTTCGGATGATAAATCGAATCCTTCTACTTCCATACCCAAGGAATGCAAAATATTCGAATATCTTCCTTTTCCACAAGCTGCATCTAAAATTTTCTTCCCTTCTCCAAATTTTAATTTTAATTTTAAAGAATTGATAAATTTCTCCGCCTCAAATGTATTTCTTTCTGAATATAAGATATGATAATATTTTGAACCAAACCAAGGATTCTCATCTGTATTTCCCATTAAAAATTAATTTTATTAGATTTACATACAAAAATAAAAAAGAACACGTTTTTATTCCAATGCCACAAAAACTTTTAACCTTATTTTTTATTATTATTGCAAGTTCGCTTAGTACTTTCGGACAATTTATGCAAAAGCCTTTAGAAAAACCACTAATCGATACGAATGCTAAGAAAAGAAATATAATTTCAATAGACGAAAGCTCAAAAAAGGTACTCGAACAATCCAAAAAATATTTAAAAAACCCAAGTTCCTTAAAAAAAGAATTTAATTCTAAAGGAGATGAATATTTAAAAAAAATTGGCCTCTCAACTTCAAAAACTTCAAAAAGAAGATTAAAATCCAAGGTAAAAAATAAATTCAAATCAAAAGATGAATATTTAGGGGTAAAAATCCTTGAAAAAATTGGAACCCATGGAGGAAGTAAAATGGAAACAATTGAGCAATTACACGTAGTAAAATATGTTGAGGATGAAAAAATTAACCCTTATCTACAATTTATTTATTGCTTTGACCCAAACCAATCCCAAATAATTTATG
Source organism: uncultured Cytophagales bacterium (assembly GCA_964626405.1). GTDB lineage: Bacteria > Bacteroidota > Bacteroidia > Cytophagales > Spirosomataceae > CAZVFE01. Next base: position 56,719 of record CAZVFE010000001.1, read on the forward strand.
TCCCTAAAGAAGATGCAAACAAATATTTAATTTGTCATGGACCCTACGAAAAATATGTCAATAAACTTCTTATTGAAAAAGGAGAATTTAATATGGGAGGAAAACAAGGAAGATGGGAAGAGTTTGATCGAAATTATAATTTAATAAATAAAGAATATTTTAATAATGGATTTAAAAAAGAATCCATTATTTCCTATTTTGACGAAAAGAAGACTAAAGTTAAAGAAATCATACCCGTAAAGTTCGGGGAAATGACAGGGACCTATTTTTCATTTTATGAAAGTGGGAATTTGGAATCTACTGGAGAAATTGAAGATGGAATCCGAATTGGAAGATGGCTGGAATATTATGAATATGGTAGAAATGGGAAATTAAGAAGAGAATGGAAATACGGAAAAGATAAATATGACCCCTCTGAACCTATTTTAATTCAAGAAAGAGACCAACAATAATTTATGAATGTTGGTAACATTTCTAAGAAATGTTACTAATGTCCACCTTATATTAAGAGATTTTGCAAGATTTATAAATTATCATTGCATATAAAATCCTAGCCATGAAGAAAATTTCACTTAAATTAAAGTTATTGTTACTATTCGTAACTATTCCTATTTTTTGTTTTTCACAACAAAGGTTTAAAGTTACTGTAGAAAATAATACAACATTTCAAAATGGTGGGAACGCTAAATTAATTATAGGGCGAGTTTCTTCTGACACTACAATTTTTGAATCAAAAGGTAGTACTTATCTTGATAAAGGTGGAAATACGATTATTTTGAGTAGGACCATTTTCAAAGGTGTTGGTGAAAGTATTTTAAATAGTCCTTATGAGGTAAATTCCCCAATAGCTAACTTTTACAATTTAATTCAAAATTCATCTGATACAACCTTTATCGACGAAAATACAAATGGGGTAATATTTGTTCGAAATTTACTCACACCAAGTTCAGGAAAAATCAAATCGAATGGTAAATTAATTTTTAAGTCGACCGAATATACTACCAATGCATTTTTTAATACTGGGCTTGCAGCACCAAATAACCTTAGAACGGTAACAAATGGAAATCCTGCTAGAATTTCAAATGCAAATTGTGGTTCTATTTTAGGTGATGTAATCGTAGAAAGACCTATTTCAAATACATTAATTGGCAATAGATTGCTTACTCCAGGAGTTACACCTACAGGTACCATTCAGGATAATTGGCAGGAAACAAATTCTGGAACGGCCTATCATAATTATGGAACCTTTACTTATGGACCAGGCGGATCAACCAATGGCTTTGATGGAAGTACAGGATCGAATACCTATTCAACTATAGCCTATATTTCTAATGGGGAATATTCATATCTTTCCTCTACAAATAATACAAATACACCACAGTTTGCCCTAGGAAAAGGCTTATCAGTTGTAGTATATGGAGATAGAAGAAATAATACTTCAACTTCCATAGTAAGTCATGAACAAAGTGGCTTTAACTATACTATTTT
>CAZVFE010000002.1:0-57523 GCA_964626405.1 uncultured Cytophagales bacterium
TTGCAGTTACAACCACAAAAGGGAAAACAGAATTGAGAAAAGAAAACGGATCACTTATACGAACATTATAAAAATTGATTTGTAAGGCGTATGCCCCGCCACAAATTATTATCCTCCAAAACTATGTCTAGTGGATTTGTAATCCCTATTACAATTAAAGATTCGATAGACAATATCGTTGAAACAACAAATAGGTAGATGGTGAGAAATACGGCAAATAACACGGGTTTTGCAGCAGGCGGTATGACTTACAAACTTGGAGTTATATACTTCTAAGACACCTTGGTAATAGCGACCCACGGTTTCATCAAAAAAGTTGACAAGGTTCCAGCAAACGAAATTGACCGAGCATTAAAACTCAGAGAAAAATATTTTAATAAAAAACAAAAAAAGTAATCCTATGGCAACCAAAGAATTAAAAATCTATTCCCTTGAGGAAATGAAAGATAAATAAATCGGTAAGATTGGAACAGCTAAACGAGACGAATATGAATACGAACTTCGTATGGACGTTTTGGGCAAAATGATTAAAACAGCTAGACAAGAAAGAAACTTGACCCAAGAAGATCTTGGTCGACTTGTTGGAGTTCAAAAAGCTCAAATCTCTAAACCTGAAAGCAGTGCAAATAGCGCTACAATTGACACTATTTTAAAAGTATTTAAGGCATTAAAAGCAGAAATAAACTTTAACGTAAAACTTGAAGACAATTTTGTTAAACTCTCATGAAAGAAAGGAAAGTTGCAGGTTGGGTTTTTCGGGTTCTTCCTTTATAAATTAAACTTCCCTTTAAAACTTATTTTCTGGCATTTTTAATCCTTCCACTTAATCCCAACCCTTTACCCAATGAATTAAATTTGAGTATCAATGAATCGTAATTGTCTTTTAATAAAAAGGAATAAATTACAATTTTTATGAAACGAATATTAGCCTTAACAATCTTAATTGCTGGTTGTACCGCAACAGCTCCTCAACCTGAATTAGGTTCTCGCTCTGTCGGAATTATTGAAAAAGACGGTTTACAATTTAAGGATTTAAATAAAAATGGAGAATTAGATATTTACGAAGATTGGCGCCAATCTACGGATGCCAGATCCAAAGATTTAATTTCCCAAATGACTTTAGACGAAAAAGTTGGGATGTTATTAATCTCTACTACTAGAATGCAAGGTGATTATTCCTTTCAAAGAACTCCTCCCGAAAATCCTGAACCCCTAGGTCCTGGTTTTAACGAAGAAGACCTTTCCTCGGATGTCAATATTTTTACCCGTCAACCCCTAGCATATCCTTTATTAAATGCTTCTGCTACAACCAAAGGGGTAACAGAAAGACATCTTCGTCATTTTATTTTACGAGCAAACCCGCCAGCAAAAATGTTGGCAGAATGGGCGAATAATTTACAAGCCCTATGCGAGTCTACTCGTTTGGGTATCCCAGCCATCGTAGCCTCAAATCCAAGAAACCATTTAACCAAAGATAATGCAATTGGACTAAGCGTAGGAGCAACGGCCTTTTCAAAATGGCCAGGAGAATTAGGCCTTGCCGCAACCGGAGATTTAGAACTTATTCGTGAATTTGGTGATATCGCTCGTCAGGAATGGTTGGCAGTCGGACTTAGAAAAGGATATCAATACATGGCAGATATTGCCACTGAACCGCGTTGGCAAAGAATTGAGGGGACATTTGGAGAAGATGCCGACTGGGCAGCTCAAGTAATTAAAGAGGTGGTTCTTGGTTTCCAAGGAGAAAGCCTATCCAATACCTCAGTAGCCCTTACTACCAAACATTTTCCAGGGGGAGGGCCGCAGGTAGAAGGACAAGATCCGCATTTTCCATGGGGAAAAGATCAACATTATCCAGGAAATAATTTTCAATATCATTTAAAACCTTTCAAGGCGGCAATTGACGCTGGTACAGCTTCCATCATGCCCTATTATGCAAAACCAATTAAAACGGAATTTGAGGAAGTAGGATTTGCTTATAGTAAACAAATCTTAGATAGTTTATTGCGTAAAGAAATGGGCTTTAAAGGGTATATCAATTCAGATACTGGTCCAATTTTAATGATGCCTTGGGGAATGGAAGATAAAACCATTCCAGAGCGTTATGCTAAGGCAATGGATGCTGGAGTAGATATTTTTAGTGGAACAGCAGACCCAACTTTATTAAAACAAGCCATTGAACAAGGACTGATTTCTATGGAAAGAATAGATTTAGCCCTAGAAAGATTATTATATGAAAAATTTGAATTAGGGTTATTTGAAAACCCGTATGTAAATCCTGAAAAGGCAGAACAATTGGTTGGGAATGAGGAATTCCAAGCGAAGGCCGATTTAGCACAAAGAAAATCCATTGTTTTATTGAAAAATGAAGAAAATATCCTTCCTTTTAAATCGAAAAAAATCTATTTTGAATCCTATATGGAAAAGGGAAGAGGCCAAAGTCCACATCAAATTTTTCAATCTGAAAAATACGAAGGTATTGAATTTGTGGATAGTCCGGAAAAGGCTGATGAAATATTAATATGGCTTTTCCCTGGCAGTGGAGGCTCCTTTTTATTCGGATCTCAGGGTAATCCAATTGAATTAGCGCTTTCAAAAAATTCAATAGATATCAATTATTTAAATTCTATTAAAGCCCTAGGGAAGCCAGTATCCATCGCGATAAATTATACAAGCCCTTGGATTTTAGAAGAAATAGAATTGCCTAAAGGACTTATTGCAACCTTTAATGTATCAAACGAAGCATTGATAGATGTTGTATTGGGTAAATTCAATCCAGTGGGTAAAATGCCATTTACCATTCCGGCATCCACCGAACAAGTTTTGAATAACCAGTCGGATGTTCCAGGTTACCTTAAACCCAAAGGTTATGGTTTATTTTTAAAAGGTGAAGGTTTAAATTATTAGTTTTCTTTCTACCTTTGAATAAAAAAGAGTATGACTAGCAGCATAGAACAATATTATGCGGAAGGTTGCGGTAGATGTAAATTATCTTTAACCCCCCAGTGTAAGGCAAAGGTTTGGATTGAAGGAATTGATGAATTAAGAAAAGTCTTACATGAATTTGAACTGGAAGAATCCATAAAATGGGGTAGTCCTTGCTATTCACTAAATGGAAAAAATATTTGTATGGTAGTAGCCTTCAAAGATTTTTTTACAATTAGTTTTTTTAAGGGAGCCTTAATTCAAGATAAATTTGAAGTACTAAGCAAGCAAGGAGAGAATTCAGATTCTTTTAGAATTATACGATTTCAAGAAACTGATGCCGTATTATCCAAAGCTATAGAAATTAAATACTGCATCCAACAAGCTATTGATATTGAAAAATCAGGTAAAAAAATTATACCTAAACCTTCCTCTGAAATTGTATTTCCTGAAGAATTATTCCATAAATTTCAAGAAATTGATGGACTAGAATCGGCTTTTAATAAATTGACTCCAGGTAGAAAAAAAGCCTATGCATTATTTCTAAATTCTACTAAAAATCCTCAAACACGCTATAATAGGATAGATAAATTAACTCAAGCCATTTTTGATGGAAAAGGACCACAAGAAAGATGACCTAATAAAAATCAAATAATTCTTTTTATTTTCAAATAGGATTTAATTAATATAAAAATTTTAATAATAATTATAGTACCTTTGTGAAAAATTAAAGAACCTTGAAAAAATTACTGTTAATCATTTTAATTATTAGTTTTCCAATTATTGGATTTTCCCAATCTGTATCTGTTGAATTAAATACAGGAGGCTTCTCCTTTATTCCTGCATTTACCTCCAATGAACCGAATATTATTTTAAATGGAACAACCAATCCAGAAAGAAAATTTACTACAAGTTTTATCGGACAAATCCTTGCGAAGGATTTAAGACCTCGAGGGATTATTTTCATCCATCGGTATAAATTTTTAAATAAAGGAATCAAAGGACAAATTGGCTTACATTTGCCAGCCTTTCAAATAGATGAAAATTATCATGTTTCCAATTTCATTGCAAATGATTTAACACTTTCCTATAAGGTGAACGATAATTTTACTCTTGTGAATTATTTCCTAAGAGGACAAGGTGTAAATTCTGATTTTACTGCTATTTTTAATTCTGTTTCAGGAATTTATCAATATAAAAAACTGAACTTTCAAACTCAAGCCTATTATTTAGACTTAGGAAATGCAGTTGGTATGGCAGAAAAAGTTACCTATGCTTTGGATAAGAAATATGCCATCAATGGATTTGTCAACTATACCTTTACCGATCAATTTTTCATTTCTACTTTCGGAATTAGTCGAACTTTCTAATTATTAGGAGCTCCATCATTGATCCATGTTTTAATTTTTTCAATATTACATGGATCTAATTTAGTATCTGCAGATGGCATAGGAATATACCCCTGGCTATGCTGAATGGTTCCTAAAAATTTCCCATTATCTACTTGTGCCTTTACGTTAGCATAAGTATTGAGTAAAGTAGCATTTTGGCCACTATTCGTATTATGACAGCCTAAACAATAGGTATTTACAATATTTACAATTGTTGTTGAATAAGTGATATTTGTTAGGTCACAATTCCCAGAATTCGCAGATTCAATACATGAATTATTTAAAGCTCCTTGCTTTATCCATTTTAAAATGGTCGATTTTTGTGTATCATTTAGTGGATCCATGGGTTTGGGAGGCATTCGGTCATTGTCTAAACCTGCATGCAGAGTTGGATTATTTATTCCAAATTTTGAATCATCATCATATTCTCCACCACCATCAAATAATACACGATATAATTTACTGTTTTCGGGAGAGGAAATATTTACCGAGCGTCTAATTCCTGCATAATTTGAATAATTATATCCTTCTACTTGGCTTTTTGCATCATGGCAACCACTCATGGCACAATTTGAAACGATCAATGGTAATATGGATTGCTCAAAATAGACCGTATCCGGACTACATGTTCGGGTATTTACAATAATATTGGAACTAGTATCCTGATTTACGGTATCTGTGGCAGTACCACCCCCTGTTATGGTAGAACTTATTGTATCAATATTTTGATTTGTGTCAGTTGTAACAGTTGTATCCAGAACATTATTTACAATTGGTTCCGGCATTACAAACTGATCTTGTGAAATACAGGAATAAATAAAGAAACTGGTAATAGTTAAGAATATTAATTTTTTCATTTCAAAAGTGCTTATAGTAATTGCTACAATATTAGCACTTTAGACCAAATTTCTTAGGATTGAATCGACCACTTCAAAGATTCAGGATACTATTTTAAAAATATTACATATTTAAATTGATTCCTCCTGAAATATAAGATTCTAAATAATTAATATGTTGTCTTTGTTCTTGAATCATAGAACGAACAATATCTTTCATACTTAATAAACCAACCACTCTTTTATCCTCAGAAATAACAGGCAAATGACGAATATTATTTTCTTCCATGATTTCCATACATTCTTTTGTGGTTTGGTTATGGCAAACCGTCAATACATTTTTCGTCATAACTTCTTCCATAGTAGTAGATTTTGCCTTTCTTCCTTGAATAATTCCTTTTCTAGCATAATCCCTTTCGGAAAAAATTCCCAATAATTCATCACCCTCCATGATTAATAAGGCACCAACTCCATGTTCCGCCATAATTGACAAGGCCTCAATAACTGTTGTATCTTTTTTTACAGAAAGTACTAATTGTATCTTTCTTTTTTCTAGCAGGGTTTGAATTTTGGTTACCATAATTGTAAATATTAATTAGTTTGGAATATAATAAAAAAATTCAAATAAATATAATCTTTTAAATTTTTTTTTGTACTTTTAGTATAAATGCTTATTATGAAATTACTTATAGTTACCCTAATTGTCTTATTATTGGCAATCGCATCCTTGGCTATTCGAGTCCTATTGGTGAAAAATGGGGAATTTAAAGGTACTTGTGCCAACAATAATCCTATGTTGCAATCTGAAGGGGCTGTTTGTGGGGTTTGTGGAAGAAAAGCAGGAGAACCTTGCCAAGAAAATGATATTTAATCAGTTTTTCAATTCTTTCCATTTCTTTGATTCTAATATTTGATAATTTTCGGATTCACCAGCGATAATGCAATGAATGGCAATTCCATTTTTATTTGCATATTCCAATGCTTTTTCCTCTCCGATTAGCATAAAATAAGTGGCTAATGCATCGGCATCTATTGCTTTATCGGTTATTACTGAAACACTCAATAGTTGATGTTCCACAGGTCTTCCCGTTTTTGGATTAATCGTATGGCTATATTTTTTACCATCTTTCTCGATAAATTTACGATAAGATCCGGAGGTTGCTAAAGATTTGCCAGATATACTGATAATATTTTCTATGGAATTTACCTCTCCTCCTAAATTATAATCTGGTTTTTCTATTCCAATGGTCCATTTTTCACCTCTACTATTTTTTCCTTTTGTTCTAAGTTCACCACCAACTTCCACCAAATAGTTATTTATGCCATTTTTTTCTAAAAATTCAGCTAAAACATCTACTGTATAACCTTGGGCAATTGCGTTAAAATCAATCTCTATAGATTTATTATCCTTGAATAGCCAGTTTCCCTTTAAACTCCAATGGTTGAATCCTATTAATTTTTTTAGATTATTTATCTCCTCTTCATTTGGAATAGTAGTTTGTTTTTTTCTTGCAAGACCCCATCTATTCAATAATGGCCCTATGGTTGGATCGAATAATCCCTCACTCAATTCATAATAATAATTAGATCGAATAAATACCTCTCTGAAATAGGAATCTACTTGGATGGAGTCTATTTCCTGATTTGCTTGTGAAATAATGGATTCTGGTTTCCATAAAGACATGCTGGAATCCATTGAATGGAATATTTCAAAAATGGCTTCAGTGAAGTCTTGGTTTTCCGTATTTTCATAAATAATTGAAAAGGTTGAACCTTGCGCTTCGCCTTGAATTTCACGGTATTCTTTAGGACTTTCACAAGAGAGAATTCCTATAATCAATCCTAAAATATATAGTCTAATTTTACCCACCAAAATCATCAAATGATACATTTTCATCTGGTATTCCCCAGTCCTCTGCCATTTTTAATACGGATTTGTTCATCATTGGTGGTCCGCAAAAATATAATTCAATATCCTCCGGACTTTCATGTTTTTTCAAAAATTCATCAATTACCACATTATGAACAAATCCTTTAAAGCCATCACCATTGGGGTCATTAATATCTTTTTTTACGGTCCAATTATCTTCAGGCAATGGATTATCAAGAGCAATAAAGAATTTAAAGTTAGGAAAGTCTTTTTCAATTTTCTTGAAATCTTCCATATAAAATAATTCTCTCTTGGTTCTTCCCCCATAGAAGAATGTTACCTTCCTTTTGGTTTTTAAGGTATGGAATAAATGAAATAGGTGGGATCGCATAGGTGCCATACCTGCTCCTCCTCCAATATACAACATTTCATTTTCTGTTTCTTTAATGAAAAACTCTCCATATGGACCAGAAATAGTCACTTTATCTCCTGGTTTTCTACTAAAGATATAGGAGGAACAAACCCCTGGATTTACATCTGACCATCCTTTTTTTGCCATATCAAAAGGAGGAGTAGCTACACGAATGGTTAATTTAATATTATTCCCCTCTGCAGGATGATTAGCCATAGAATAGGCGCGGAATATTTCTTCATCATTCTTCATTTTTAAATCCCAAAGCTTAAAATTATCCCATTCAGTTTGAAATTTATCTGCAGATTCATGATGTTCGGGATGTGCTGTAATGTCGATATTCTTATAATCCACCTGAGTTTTAGGAACATCAATTTGAATATAACCTCCAGCTTCAAAATCTAAATTTTCTCCTTCTGGTAATTTTACATGAAATTCTTTGATGAATGAGGCAACATTATAATTCGAAACAACCTCACATTCCCATTTTTTTACTCCAAATACTTCATCTGGAATTTGAATTTCCATATCTTCTTTTACCTTCACTTGGCAGGCTAATCTTCGATGTTCAGAAACCTGCTTACGATTAAGGTGATTGGTTTCCGTTGGTAAAACTTCTCCTCCACCGCTAAAAATCTGGCATTTACACATGGCACAGGTTCCTCCGCCTCCACAGGCAGAAGGTAAGAATAAATTATTTGCACTTAAAGTATTCAATAGGGTATCTCCCGGTGAAACAGTAAGAGCTGCATTTGCATCCCCATTAATAATAATTTTTACATCTCCTTGTGGTAATAATTTTGCTTTGGCCGTAAGAATTAGAAAGACAAAAACAACGATTACTAAGATGAAAACCAACGAACTACTAAGAATAATTGGTAGCATATTTCTTATAATTTAATTCCTGAAAAACTTAAAAATGCAATTGCCATCAACCCCGTTACAATCATTGCCATTCCTAATCCTTGCAATGCTGGAGGGATTTTGGAATATTGTAAACGCTCTCTGATGGATGCTAATAAAACAATTGCTAAAAAGAAACCAATTCCTGTACCAAATGAAAAAACAAATGTTTCAGAGAAATTATATTCCCTTTCCTGCATGAATAAGGAAGCTCCTAATATGGCACAATTTACAGTAATTAATGGGAGAAAAATTCCCAAAGAACTATATAAGGCTGGAGCGAATTTTTCTACGATCATTTCTACTAATTGAACGGCCCCTGCAATAGTTGATATAAATAAGATAAAAGCTAAAAAGGTTAAATCTACCGTTTTTAAGGATGGATGAATCCAAGCTAAGGCTCCATCTTTTAATAAATAATTTAGGATTATATAATTCAAAGGGGTAGTCAAAACCATTACAAAAATTACCGCTAAACCTAAACCAAAGGCAGTTTTTATTTTTTTTGATACCGCCAAATAAGAACACATACCCAAAAAGAACGCAAAAATTGCATTGTCCACAAAAATTGACCTTACAAATAAACTTACTAAATGCTCCATACCTTTATGATATATTTTCTAATTTCTTGTTTCTTGATCTTTGTACCCAAATAATAATTCCAATGATATATAATGCAGCTGGAGGAAGCATCATTAATCCATTATTTACATAGCCATGTTCGTAGGCCCAGTCTGGAATCACTTGAATCCCAAACCATTTTCCTGCACCAAAAATTTCCCTTACCGAAGCTACAATTACCAAGATTATTCCATAACCAAATCCATTACCTAGTCCATCTAGTAAAGCCGGCATTGGTTTATTTCCTAAGGCAAATGCCTCTAAACGTCCCATAACGATACAATTGGTAATTATCAATCCAACGAATACGGAAAGTTTTTTACTTATATCGAATAAATAAGCTTTTAAAACTTGATCCACAATTGTTACAAGAGTAGCTACGACAATTAATTGTACAATAATTCGAATTCTATTTGGGATTGATTTTCTAATCAAACTGATGATTAAATTGGAAAAGCCAGTAACAAACATTACTCCCAAAGCCATAATAATCGCAGGTTTTACCTGTACAGTCACTGCTAATGCAGAACAAACTCCCAATACCTGTACGGTAATCGGATTATTATCATCGAGCGGATCAGTAATGATTTTCAAATTTTTATTCCCTGCCATGACTTAATTTTTTATTTTTTTAAAATATGCTAAATAAGGTTTCACACAATTTTTTATCATATCATCCGTACCTGTAGACGTTATCGTTCCTCCTGAAATGGCATCTACTCTATTATCAGAAGTTAAATCTGATTTTGCAGTAAGTTTCATTACATTAACACTTACGAATTCTCCGGATTCTGATAAGATTTTTTTATTTTGAAATTGGGTTTGAAACGGTTTTTCTGCTATTTCTGCTCCTAAACCTGGGGTTTCAGACTTATGATCGAAGAATGCCCCTTTAATCGAATTGAAATCCTGATTTATCGCGATATATCCCCAAATTGGGCCCCAAAGCCCAACGCCCCTTAAAGGAATTACGTAAGATTTATTCCCATTATCCTCTGTATAAATATAAAGTGGTAAATGTCTTTGAGAAGGATCTTTGTTTATTTCATTTTTTAAATTTACCGTTGAAATATCGATATCCATTTGATCACCTTGGTCGTTCAATACCAATTCTTCAATTCTTTCTGAATAAATAGATTCTATTTCTTGTGCATTTTCCGATTCAATTAAAACTGACTTTAGAATATTCTTTTTTGTATCTAAGGCTAAGTTTGAATCTTGTAATGGCTTCAAGGTTTCTGATGTTAAAACCAGAATTATGGCTGTCAGTATGGATAAGCCAATTGCATAAATAAAGGTATATCGATTATTGTGCATTTTTTAATCTCTTTTTTATATGTTGTTGAACAGCAATATGATCAATTAATGGGGCAAATACATTGAATAATAAAATACTTAACATCATTCCCTCTGGATAGGCTGGATTAAAAACTCTTAAAATAACCGTAAATGCACCAATTAATAATCCATAAATAATTTTACCTTGTGGGGTATGCGCTGCAGAAACAGGGTCAGTTGCCATAAATATTGCTCCAAAGGCAAATCCGCCAATTAATAGATGATTTAAAGCAGGCATGTGCATGGCATGATTTAAATTATCTGCAGGAGCCAAAATATTCATCAATAATCCCATTAAATATCCTCCAAGAAATACGGAGATAATAATTCTGGAACTTCCAACTCCCGTAAACATTAAGACTGCAGCTCCAATCAAAGCGGCTAATACGGATGTTTCACCAATAGATCCTTTTTCAAATCCAAGAAATAAATCTTCCCAAGGCTGAATTTGATGAAAATTTGAATCAAAGGCCACCAAATTTGTTGCACCAGAAAAGGCATCTAGAAGAGCATGACCTTCTTCCGGACTTAAATCAACCCAAATTTCTCCAGACATATAAGCTGGAAAAGCAAAAAATAAAAATGCTCGAGCCAATAAGGCAGGATTCATGAAATTATATCCAGTTCCTCCAAAGATTTCCTTTCCTAAAACGGTACAAAAAACGGCAGAAAGTGCTACCATCCACAAGGGGATGGTTACGGGTAAGGTTAGAGGAATCAATAATCCAGTTACTAAATAACCTTCACTTAGGGAATGACCTCTTTTTACGGCAAAAATAAACTCAACGCCTAACCCTACTGTATAAGATACCGCTAAAATTGGTATAATTTTTTCTGCGCCAAAAAGTAAATTATCTATTATGCTCGATTCAATTCCATATGCTAAATAATGTTGGTACCCAGCATTCCACATGCCGAAAATAAGACATGGTACAAGGGCAAATATGACCGTTACCATAGTTCTTTTTAAATCTACACCATCTTTGATATGTACACCAGATTTAGTGGTTTCATCAGGAACAAAAAAGATTGTTTCAAATGATTCAAATACTGGATGATATTTTTCGAGCTTTCCACCTTTTTCAAATTTTGGTCTAAGGCCATCAAAAATATTTTTTAATAATTTCATATTAACTTTCTGATTTTAATAAATCTAAACCTTCTCTTACAATTTTTTGAACATCAATTTTCGAGGAACAAACAAATTCACAAAGTGCTAAATCCTCTTCTATTACCTCGGTAATTCCTAGCGCCTCCATTTTTTCTATATCCTTTGAAAGAATTGCTTTTAATAATTGAACAGGCATAATATTCATTGGTAAAACCTTTTCATATTGCCCGGATACAACAAATGGCCTTTGTTCTCCATGAGTATTGGTATCAACTCTGAATTTTTTATTCTTTAAAATCCAAGAGAATAAAGTTTTTGAAAGGCTAAGTTTTTCAAAGGAAGGTAAAACCCAACCCATAAATTCTTTATACCTTCCTTCAGGTATTATCGTTATTTGTTTTGAATGGAAGGAAAGATAATCGTTTTTTGGTGATGATTTTCCCGTCAGTACATTTCCTTGGATATACCTGTTTTCCTCTCCTTGAGCATACCTTTTATATATTGGATCAAGAGATTGTCCAATTTTTAATTTTAAATATTCTGGATTGTTTACTTGAGATCCTGTAATTGGAATAATTCTCTCAGTATTAAATTCTCCATTTATAAGTATATTCCCTAGCAATAAGATATTTTGAACATCCACCGTCCATGCTAATTGTCCGGGCATTACGGGTGAAATATGGTGAATTTGAATGCCAACATTTCCTGCAGGATGTGGCCCCGAGAATTCATGAATTTCACCTAGTTTAAATAAGGCTTCTGTATCTTTTTTGGCTCCAATATGTAAGTTCCCTTCCGCCAGGGCATGAATCATTTCTAGTCCTTTATTGAAAGCCTCCTGGTTTCCTTGGATTAAATAACTAAGGTCTGGTGCAAGAGGTGAGGAATCAAAACCGGAAATAAAAATCCCCTTTGGCGTATCATTTGGATTTGCGATACAACCAAATGGTCTTTGTTGAATTATCCACCATAGATTGGTCTCTAAAAGGAATTTTTGAATATTTTCTTTGGTTAATTTCCCTGTAAATTTGCACTTTTCAAATACTTGTTTTTTGTCAGATAAAATCTTGATTGCAAGAACAATTCTTTTGGGTCCACGTAAAATCTCCTGTACTTTTCCTGAAACAGTGGAGGGAAATTTTATATTTGGTTGATTTTTATCGAAAAATAAGGCCTGTCCTGCTTTTACTTTATCTCCTTCCTTTACAATCAACTTCGGATTAATTGATTCAAAATCAGTAGGTTTAAATCCAAATAATTCATCAGGTTCAATTTCATTAATTTGTTTTTCGGCTTCTCCTAAAAGGCTAAGGTTAAAACCTTTTTTTAGGCTAATTTTCTTTCCCATTTATAATCTAAGGTTTAGAGGTTTTGGGTTTTTTAATACGCTTGCCTTACAAAGTTATATTTTATCTAAAAATATCAAAATTTTAAATATAATTTTTATTCAATTTAATATTTGTAAATTACAAATACTCGAAAAAATATCGTAATTTCAATTTGTATTATTTTAATAAAAAATCATGAATTATACTTTCTTGAAAACGATTAAATTTTTCATTTTATCCTTCTTCTTATTTTTAATTTTACAGTCTTGTAATAAGTTTGAAAAAGTCCAAAATTCTGATTGGACTCCCTTATTTAATGGGAAAAATTTAGCGGGGTGGAAGCATATTGGTGAAGGGGAACATTATGTAGAAGATAGTTTGATTAAGTCTAGAGGGGGGATGGGTTTATTGTATTGGCAAAAGGAAAAATTGGGGAATTGTAGAATTAAGGTAGTCTATAGAATGCGAGATACTTTAGATAATTCTGGTGTTTTTATACGAATTCCTGTGGAGCCTGTGGAGGCTTGGATGCCCATTCATTATGGTTATGAAGTTCAAATTGATAATCATCCAGAAATATGGGGAGAGGATGAATATCATTATACTGGAACCTTGTATTCCTTAACTAAGCCTAGGGTAAAAAATGGGAAACCTGGCCCAGAATGGAACACCTTTATTATTAGTTTAATTGAAGATAAAACGATAGTTGAAGTTAATGGTGATACCATGACAGTTTATAAAGAGGGAGATAAAGTTCCAGAAAGGATATTTGATTTTGAACCAATTCGCTCCCCAAGACCCAATGAGGGTTATATTGGATTGCAAAATCATGATGAAGAAAATGTTGTTTTTTTCAAAGAAATTTCGATTCAAAAATTAAATTAAAATGCAAAATTCAAAAACTACTACTCGGAGAAAATTTATTCAATCTACCTCAAAAATTGCGGCGGTTTTTTCAATTTTACCTAGTAATACAATTAGCGGATTAGGTCATGTACCTCCATCTGATAAGGTGTATTTAGCAGCTATTGGATGTGGAGGAGAAGGAGCTGCGGATATTTCAACTTTCATGAAAAGTCCGAAAAAGAATGTAGTCATTTCACATTTATGTGATGTAGATTTAAGGATGGCGACAGAAATGCGTTCTCGATTTTCAAAAGCAAAATTTTTTGAGGATTGGAGGGAATTATTTGATCAGGAAAATAAGAATTTTGATGCAGTAACAGTGGCAATCCCAGATCATAACCATGCAGTGGTTGGTTTAGCTGCTATGCAATTGAAAAAGCATTTATATCTTCAAAAGCCATTAACGCATGATATTTATGAGGCGAGGATTTTAACAGAAGCAGCAGCAAAATATAAAGTTGTAACACAAATGGGAGACCAAGGTTCTTCCACTGAAGGTCTTCAAACCTTAAGAGAATGGATGGAGGCCGATTTGCTCGGGGATATTCAAAAGGTTTATTGTTGGACGGATCGTCCGGTTTGGCCACAGGGTATTCAATGGCCTAAGGATCGTCCCCCTATTCCAAAGGAATTAAACTGGGATTTATGGTTAGGTACAGCACCTGATACGGATTATATAGAGAATTTAGTCCCTTTTAATTGGCGTGGATGGTGGAGGTTTGGTACAGGAGCCTTAGGGGATATGGGGTGCCATATTATTGGACCACCTTTTAAATTATTGAAACTAGGTTATCCAAAGGAAGTCTCTGGTTCGGCATCAACTATTTATGATGGAATATTTTCGGAGGCCATTTATCCTGAATCTGGCCCAGTTTCATGTTCTTTAAAATTTAAGTATGATATGCCGGATGGGAAGGAATTGGATTTATACTGGATGGATGGAGGTATTACACCAGAATTTCCTGATGAATTAAAAGATGAAAACATGAATTTAGTCATGGGTGATTGGCCAAATTTTGGAGATTATGAGGGGGCAACCTTATTTATTGGTACGAAAGGAAAGGCCGCTTGTGGTTGGGGTGGAAGAAATCCAGTTTTATTGCCTTTAAAGCGTAATGAAGAAATTAATATTCCTAAAAAATACCCTCGAGTTGAGGGTGGGGCGGATGGTCATTATTGGCAATTTATTGATGCATGTATTGCGGGTTATGGTAAAGCAGAATTAAGTTCTCCCTTTGAGGATTATGCCGGGCCATTAACTGAAACTGTTTTGATGGGGAATTTATTATTAAGAAGTTTTAATATTCGTGAGAAAGAAACTAGGATTGATCCAGTTTATGGGAAAATGGAGTCTTATAAATTCCCAACAAGATATAGGAAATTAATTTGGGATGGTCCGAATATGCGGGTTACTAATTTTGAGGAGGCTAATCAATTTGTTAGGAGAGAATATAGAAAGGGCTGGTAAAATGAGAAATAATACTTTAGTATTTTTAATATTATTGATTTGGTTTGTGATTTCCTTTATTACAAATATTTTAGGACCGATCATGCCTGCAATTATCGATACCTACCATTTAAGTTTAACCTTAGCCGCATTTTTGCCTTTTTCATTTTTTTTAGCATTTGGCATAATGTCTATACCTTCTAGTATTATTCTAGAGAAATTTGGACCAAAAGCCTCATTGCTTACTGCCTTTTCAATGATATTGCTTGGGTCTTTATTATTTTCTTTATTTCCTATTTATGCAAATGCTTTAATTTCATTATTTGTCATTGGAATTGGAATGGCCATGTTGCAGGTAGTAATTACTCCTATGATGCGTATTGCTGGTGGTGAGCAAAACTTTGCATTTTATGCGGTTTTGTCCCAATTAGTTTTTGGTTTTGGTTCTTTTTTGAGTCCGCGAGTTTATATTTATTTTGTTTCTGATTCCGGCCTAGGCCTTGAATGGTATCAATTATATTGGTTATTTTCCGTGGTGACATTCATCATGTTAGGAATTTTTTATTTTAAAAGTCTGCCCTTAATTCAATTAAAAAGAGAAGAGCGTGCAGGTACTTTAGAGGTTTATCGTGGCTTATGGC
The DNA here is from genome assembly GCA_964626405.1 of uncultured Cytophagales bacterium. Lineage (GTDB taxonomy): Bacteria > Bacteroidota > Bacteroidia > Cytophagales > Spirosomataceae > CAZVFE01. Next base: position 15,730 of record CAZVFE010000002.1, read on the forward strand.
GGAAAAGAATGGTTAGATTATATTTTTTAGGAATGTTATCTTATGTAGGAATTGAGCAAGGAGTTTCAAATTGGATTTCAAAGTTCTTAGAAACGGAACATCATCTTAGTCCTGAGGTTGAGGGTGCCGAGACTATCATGTATTATTGGGGGATGATGTCTGTAGGAGCTTTATTAGGTTTAATTTTATTGAAATTATTTGATCAAAGAGAAGTCTTAAAATATTCGAGTCTTTTTACAATTGTATTTTTATTACTTGCCTTATTGGGCTCAAAAGAAATAGCTTTAATGAGTTTTCCTCTTATTGGATTTTTTATTTCGGGAATGTATTCAATTGTATTTTCTTTGGCTTTAAATTCTATAGAAGAGAATCATGGGGCGTTTTCAGGAATTATTTGTACTGGAATATTTGGAGGAAGTTTAATTCCATTAATAGTTGGGACTTTAGGGGATATTTTTAAATTAAAAATAGGGATGAGTTTTATTCTCATCCCTATCATTTATTTGTTTATTATGTCATTATGGGCAAAGCCATTAATTAATAATAAGAAGATTTTTTAAACTTAACCTCGGATGGTCTTTCTTTATTTAAATTTATTTTTCTTCTTTTTTAGGAGCAACCAAATCTCCTTCTTTTAATTTTTTCGAAACCATGGCATAAGGTCCGACGATAACCTCATCTCCCTCTTTTAGTCCTTCTAAGATTTCAATATTTTCGAAATCAGAGATTCCGGTTTTTACAACAACTTTCTTAGCTTTTCCATTTTCAGAGATGAAAACTACTTCTTGAATATCTTCTTTTTCTTTTAGTATTTGTTTTTCTGATTCAACAACAGTAGTTTCTTCTTCTTCTCCTTCTTTTACCTCTTTATCTGTTTCTTCATCCTTCATTTCATCATTCATGTTACGTGTGGTAACTGCAGAGATAGGAAGGGTAAGAATATTTTTCTTTGTTTTTGTTTTTATTTCTACTGATGCGCTCATTCCAGGTTTTAAGGGGAATGATTTTTTTCCTTTAATTAAATCAGCATAAGAACTTCTTAAAACTCTTATTTTTACTTCAAATTCAGTAACTGCATCTGTAGAAACCGTACCAGTTCCAGTATTATTTGCTGAGCTTGCAATTTCATAAACTATTCCTGAGAATTTTCTTTCAGTTTGGCTGAAGGCATCAACATCAATTGAAACGGTATCTCCTAATTTAACGCGAGTGATATCGTTTTCATTTACGTTCACTCTTACTTCCATATTATTTAAATTCGCGATTCTCAACATTTCTGTACCAGCCATTTGAGTAGTACCAACTACCCTTTCCCCTAATTCTACATTCAACTGGGAAATAATTCCGGATTGAGGAGCATAAATAGTGGTTTTAGTAAGGTTAGTTTGTGCTTCTTTTAAGGCAGCTTCCGAACTTTTTACATTGTACAAGGCAGCATTTACATTTGCTTTAGCGGATTCTAAATCTTGTAAGGCTACATTATAGGTAGAAGTGAATTGATCAAAATCTGATTTTGATATCACTTTATCTGCAAATAGTTTTTTATTTCTGTCATAGTCATTTTTTGCTTTTTCTAAACGGGCATTAGATTGAGCTAAAAGGGCTTTACTTTGTTCATGATTTGCCTTCATGGAATTAAGTTGAGCCTCAGACCTAGCTAATAAAGATTCATAATTGTCAGGACGAATTTTCAATAATTTTTGACCTCTCACTACAGAATCTCCTTCGTTTACGAGTAATTCCACAATTTCTCCGGATACGTCTGGAGCTAATTTAACTTCTACCTCTGGTTGAATTTTGCCAGATGCAGAAACAATTTCTGTAATGGTAGATTTTTGAACTTTTCCTAATTCAATTTCGGTCGGATCTTCTTTTCCAATCCATCCAGCACTTTTTGCAATCATTAAAATTGCAAATAATCCGACAACGGAAGCAGCTAGGATAATCCAAGTTTTTTTGTTCTTGTTTTGTGCCATTTTGGGTAATTTTTAAAATGTTAAATTCTTTCCTGAATAAAAATCTAAAACTTTAGATCTGAATACATAATCATATTTAGCCTGAATTAAATTCAGTTTTGCTTTATCTAAATTAGTTTTTTGAAGATTGTAGCTTACAAAATCAATGGCCCCTACATCATAACTAGCCTGAGCGGATCGAAATGATTCTTCTAGTGAAATTACTTGGGAATTTACTGATTCATAAAATTTAGCAGAATTCACCATACTAATATAGGCTTGTTCAATATTTTGTCTAAGAGTTTGGTTGGCTAGTAAAGCCTGATTTTGCGCAGTGATTTTTTGAAGTCCTAATTTTCTAATTTGGGTTTTATTGGAACCTTGAGCGAAAATAGGAATTCTTAAATTCAAGGAAATGACTTTATTATTCGTTTGTCTAATTTGATCAAAATAATTTACGGTAGAGCCTTGAATAAAATACTCTTGTTTTGTTGTAATTGGATAAGATAATCCTGCAAAAGTAATATCTCCAAATGGTACATCTCTTAAACCTTGAGAAATTCTATTTTTTAAAGCATTAGATTGATTTGCAGACCAAGATGTGCTTAAACTTAGGGTTGGTAGTCTTAAACTTTTTCCAGCATCTAAAGCTTTTGTAGCACTTAGCACTCGATATTCAGCGGATTTAATCGAAGGTTGATTTTCTAATGCATATTGATATACATCTTCTAATCTACCCTCATAAGCATTTGAATTTGGAACTGGAACTTCCATTCTTTCCAATTTAATCTTTTTTATATTCGGATCATTCAATAATTGAATCATCGTCAAATTATTGGTTTCTAAAGTTCCTTTATAATTTATTAATGTTGAATTTTCGTTTGCTAATTGGGCTTTTAATTCTAATAAATTTGAAACGGGTAAATTACCTGCCTCAACTAATTTACTTGTTCTTTCAATTTGTTGTTCGGTTATTTTAGTTTGAGTCTCAGCGACTTTAAACTGATCTTCCGCAATTAAAATATTAAGATATGCGAGAGCTACTTGTAAACTAATATTATTTTGGATGTCCTCCAAATCCTTTTCTGAGGCTTTTAAATTATATTCAGCAGCTTTACTAGAATTTTTTAAATTTCCTCCATTATATAATAATACGTTGGCAGATAAATTAAGGTTATTGTAATTTATATTTCTCGGATCATAAGTATTTGTAAATGGATTAAGAGAACGACCATATGATCCTGCCTCATTGATATTTCCATTAACATTTGGTAAAAAATTATTTCTCGATTGTTGATAATCTAGTTCAGCACTCTTTAAATTTATTTCAGAATTCTTAATGTTAAGATTATTTATTTTTGCTATTTCAACTGCTCTGAATAAATTTAAAACAGTAACCTTTCCATCACCTTGCACAGCATTTTGTCCAAATACACATAAATTTCCTAATAGGCAGAATAGAATTAAGTACTTTTTCATACACTTAGATTTTTGTAATGAATAATATCAAGCAAATCTAAAAAAAAAGTTTTGACTGATAATTGAATTTAGGATAAGTGGTAAATAAAAAGTTTAAAAGTTTTTTTTATCTTTATGTACCTATTTTAACAAATGAAAAATAAAATTGCCATTAACTTATTGTTATTTGGCCCAGAGATGGATAATTCCGTTTTGGAGGAATTATCCTATATTCAATCTTTGGGTTATGATGGAGTAGAAATTCCCATTTTTAATGAGGATATTAATTTCTATAAACCTTGGAAAGAACGAATTCAAAAATTAGGGTTAAGTGCATTTGCTTGTACTATTACGAATGGAGAGCAAAATTTAATTAGCCAGGATGTACAGATTCGAAAAAATGGATTAGATTTCCTTAAAAAGGCAGTTGATATTGCAGCTTTTCTTGGTTCTCCTTATTTGTCTGGTCCTTTTCATTCAGGGATATCTGTTTTTTCAGGAAAGCCAGCCACAGAACAAGAAATCAATTGGGCAGTAGAAAATTTGCGGGAACTTGCTGAATATGCTAAAGAAAAAGGAATTATTCTTGGAATAGAATATTTAAATCGGTTTGAATCTTATTTGGTTTCAAGTGCGGATGAATTATATTCATTAATAAAAAAGATAAATCATTCTCATGCTAAAATAATGTTTGATACCTTTCATGCGAACATAGAGGAAAAGAATACAGGAGAGGCCATTGAGCGAATTCAAGATGAAATGCCCCATATTCAATTGTCTGAATCAACTCGGGGCATATTAGGTGAAGGCCAGGTAGATTTTGATTCGGTTTTAAATTCTTTGAAAAAGATTGATTATCAGGGTTGGATTGTAATAGAAGCCTTCAGTATAAAACTTGTTGCAGCCAATATTTGGCGGAAAATGTTCTCGTCTGAAAGAGAATTAATGGAAAAGAGCCTAAATTTTTTAAAAAATAAAATGAATAATAAACTATGAAAAAATTAAATGTAGCCATAGTAGGATTGGGTTTTGGTGCAGAATTTATACCAATATACTTGAAACATCCTTGGGCAAATATGTATGCGATTTGTCAGAGAAATGAGGAGAAATTAAATGCAATTGGAGATGCATTTAATATTGAAAAAAGATATTCGAATTTTGATGATTTAATCAAGGATCCTGATATTGATGTGGTGCATATTAATTCACCGATTCACCTTCATGCAGAACAAAGTTTGAAAGCATTATTAGCCGGGAAACATGTAGCCTGTACAGTCCCAATGGCAACAACAGTTGAGGAATGTAAGGCAATAGTAGCTGCGGCAAAAAAAATGAATAAAAAATATATGATGATGGAAACTGTGGTTTATTCCAGGGAGTTTTTATTCATGAAGGAATTATATGAAAAAGGGGAATTAGGGAAAATTCAATTTCTAAAGGCTTCTCATCAGCAAGATATGGATGGATGGCCAGATTATTGGCCTGGACTACCTCCGATGCATTATGCAACTCATTGTGTTGGTCCTGTGGCTGGTTTATTAAAATTAGATGCCGAATATGTTTCATGTTTTGGTTCAGGAACGATTCGGGAGGAATTAATTAAACATTATAATTCTCCATTTGCGGTAGAATCTGCTCATATTAAATTTAAGGATTCAGATTTAAGTGGCTATGTCTATCGTTCCTTATTCGATACTGCCAGACAATATAGAGAAAGTTTTGAAGTTTATGGTTCGAAGAAGTCGGTTGAATGGCCATTGGTTGAAGGTGAAGAATTAATTGTTCATACCGCCAAAAAACCTGAACATGAAATCCCTGAAAAAGTAACTTGTCCGGATTTTGCACATTATCTTCCAAAGGAAATACAATCATTCACCACTCAAGGGGTTTATGACCAGGATGAAAACCAACATTTATCCTTTACACAGGGATCAGGGCATGGAGGCTCTCACCCCCATTTAGTACATGAGTTTCTAGCAGCATTAGTTGAGGAGAGGGATCCATTCCCCAATGCAGCTCAATCTGCTAATTGGACTTGCGTTGGAATTCTTGCCCACGAGTCTGCCATGCAGGGGGGTAAATTAATGAAATTACCAGAATTTGAGTAGTGAAGAGTGAAGAGTGAAGAGAGAAGAGTACGAATTAAAAATTAAGAATTAATAATTACGAATTTATTATGAAAAAAGTTTTTGGTTTATTGTTTATTCTATTGGTATCTGTCAATTTATTTGGTCAGCGACGCTTAGAATTATTATTTTTAGGAGATAATGGGCATCATCAGCCCTTCAACCGTTATCCTGCTTTACAAAAATATATTGGAGCTAAGGGGTTGAATCTTACCTATGTTTCTAGCTTGGAGAAAATTACTCCGGCTTATTTGGCAAAATTTGATGCTTTGGTATTGTATGCCAATCATGATTCAATTGGGAAAGCACAAGAAACAGCTATTTTAGATTATGTAAAAAATGGGGGAGGATTTGTGCCAATCCATTGTGCATCTTATTGTTTCAGGAATTCAAAAGATTTGGTGAAATTAATGGGAGGGCAGTTTTGGACGCATACAATGGATTCTATTCATACAGTGAATACCTTGCCGAATCATGAAATATTAAAGGATTACCAAGAAATAAAAACAGTAGATGAAACCTATATACATACGAAATTGCAAAAGGACAATATTGTTTTACAAACAAGAAAATTAGGTAAGGACCAGTTGAATGTTAAGCCAGGACAAACAGAAGAGCCTTATACTTGGATTAGAAATTATGGAAAAGGAAGGGTTTTTTATACAGCATACGGTCATGATGAAAGAACTTGGGAAGATTTAGGATTTTTAAATTTGGTCACTAAGGGGATACTTTGGGCTGTTGGAGAAGAGAAACAGGAAATACTTTCAAAATTGGATCTGCCAACGCTTCATTATAGAAAAGCAAAACTCCCAAATTATGAAAAAAGGGAAGACGCTATGTGGCAACAAAACCCTTTAAGTCCGGAAGAATCAATGAAATTTATTCAGGTTCCAGTTGATTTTAATCTTTCATTGTTTGCCTCTGAGCCAGATGTTATGCATCCAATTGCGATGACCTGGGATCATAAAGGAAGAATGTATGTATTAATTACCAAAGATTATCCAAATGAAAGAAAGGAGTCTGGAGGTTCTGATTATATCTTAATTTGTGAAGATACAGACAAAGATGGGAAGGCAGATAAATTTACCAAATTTGCTGAGGGTTTAAGTATTCCTACTTCTTTGGTATTTGCTAATGGGGGTTTAGTGGTTAGTCAAGCACCAGATATGTTATTTTTAAAAGATACGGATGGAGATGATAAGGCAGATATAAAGAAGGTATTATTCTCAGGATTTGGAACTTTTGATACCCATGCAGGTCCATCCAATTTGCATTATGGTTTTGACAACTGGATTTATGGTACAGTAGGGTATTCAGGTTTTAAGGGAACTATAGGCGGACAGGATTTTAATTTTGGACAAGCATTATTTCGTTTCAAGTCTGATGGTTCAAAAATGGAACATTTGACTACAACGTCTAATAATACCTGGGGATTAGATTTGAATGAAGCAGGAACTTTATTTGCATCTACTGCCAACAATGCTCATGGTTGGTATATGGCTATTCCTCATAGAAATATACCGAATGCACCAAGAACGATTAATGGTTCAAAAAATACGGATACCCATAAGGATATGCGTACAATTACAGGAAAAATTCGTCAGGTAGACGTATTTGGAGGATATACTGCAGCATCTGGACATAATTTTTATTCTGCGCGATCTTTCCCAAAAGAATATTGGAATCAAATTGCTTTTGTTTCAGAGCCAACGGGTCATGTGGTACATCAAAATCATCAGGTAAAATCGGGCTCTGATTATAATGATCAAGAAGCATTTAATTTATTGGCAGGGGCAGATGAATGGTTTTCCCCAGTTTATGCACAGGTTGGTCCGGATGGAGCAGTTTGGGTGGCAGATTGGTATAGTTTTATTATTCAGCATAATCCTACTCCAACTGGATTTGAAAATGGAGGCGGAAATGCTTATGATACAGATTTAAGAGATTATACACATGGAAGAATATACAGAGTGGGTTATAATGAAGCTCCAGCTTATATTTCACCAAAATTAAGTGCGGATAATTGGAGAGAAAATGTTCGTCAACTAAATAATTCGAATTTATTCTGGAGATTGACTGCCCAACGATTATTAGTAGAAAATCCAAATCCAGAAATGGTTGGTGAATTGGTGAAATTAATTAATAATCAATCTACAGATGAAATTGGCTTAAATCCTGGTGCAATTCATGCCATATGGACCTTAGAGGGAGCGGGATTATTGCAAGGGGAAGAAGTAATAAAAGCTATGATTGGAGCTTTACATCATCCTTCTTCGGCTGTAAGAATGAATGCAATGCGTGCTGCTCCTAAAACAAATCATGCTGGAATGGAAATATTGAAAGCGGGATTATTAGAAGATGAGGATCTAGAAGTTCAATTAGCAGCTATTAATGCTTTGGTGGAAATCCCTAATAAAGATGCAAAGATTCACCAAGCCTTAATGACTAAAATTGCGAAGGAACAAATGAATAAAGACCGTTGGATTCCTGAGGCCTTGGCTGCCTATGTTCTCCAATTGGAAGGTAAAGATTTAAATCAATTTATTTCTCAAGCTTCAAATGAAAAATTAATTGTTTCAGGAGATGTACTAGGAAGAGATTTAAATAATCCGAAGACGGATATTCAAACGAAAGGATTGGATTTAGTTGTTGAGGAATTGATCATAGATAAAGGTACCTTTAAATATCAGGAAGGATCAGGTTTTTCAATTAAAGTGAAAAATATTGGTGATAAAGCCTTGCCGAAGGATGTTGAATTACCATTACATATTACTATCACAGGGGCTGGCAGGAAATTGGATATTGATTCTTATACTTTTAAAGATGGTTTATTACCAGGAGAATCAGGATTAGTATTAAAAAATACCAACGGGCCTTGGTCTGGAAATTTTGGTTGGACCCCAGAGGAAGAGGGTGATTATGTTATGGAAATTAAATTAAATCATGATAATAAATTATCAGGAGAGAATTTATCAAATAATGTTTTCAGACAAAAATTTGAAATTAGAAATACCAAATCTTTGAACCAAGTAATTTTAGAGAGAGTGGGTAGAAATATGGGTTTAACGATGGGAGCTCATGAAATTGTAGGATTTTTATCTACTAAAGATGTAAATACATTAGCCTTTGGTTCCTTGTTGAAAGGCATCAATAGAACTTGGAATGTGAAGAATGAATTAGATTTAGTAGGGGGAGATTCTGAGAAAATATTGGCTTTGTTTGGTAATTCTCCTGCAGAATTTAAAGGAGATATGGAAATTTTGGCAGAAAACTTTAAAGTTGAAATGCCAAGAAATTCTAACCAAAAGGTAGTGAAGATTCATATAAAAACTGTAAAAGAGGCAATGCAATTTGATTTAAAATCTTTCACAGTTCCAGCAGGGGCCTTGGTGGAATTGACCTTAGAAAATGTGGATGCCATGCAACATAATTTAGTTATAGGTCAAATGGGTTCTAAAGAAGTTATTGGTGCGGCAGCTGATAAGATGATAACTCAATCTGATGCTGCAGACAAAAATTATGTACCAAGTATTCCTGAAGTTATCGCCTCAACACCTATGGTGAATCCGGAAAACAGGGTTAGAATTAAATTTACTGCCCCAGAAAAAACTGGAGAATATCCATATGTATGTACTTTCCCAGGTCACTGGAGTATTATGAATGGAATTATGAGAGTGGAATAAAATTGAATTAAAATGAAAAAAATCGATCCAAGATTTAATTTTGAGGAAGCTAAAAATTCTACGAGAAGACAATTTTTAGAAACTTTAGGATTTGGTCTTGGATCGATCGCTTTAGGGAATTTAATTAGTTCCTGTGGTAGGAATAATTCTATAGAAGCAGGAGATTTTGCTCGTATTTCACCCCAATTGGGAAAGGCCAAATCGGTTATTTTTATGCATATGGCCGGCGCTCCTTCTCAATTGGAATTATTCGATTATAAACCTATTTTAAATAAATATGATGGAACTGCTTGTCCTGAAGAATTATTAGAAGGCAAAAAATTTGCCTTTATTCAGGGGATACCTAAATTATTAGGAGGGAAAGCAAATTTTAAGCAACATGGCCAGTCTGGGCATTGGATATCGGATTATTTACCCCATTTATCTACTATTTCAGATAAAATTTCTTTTTTAAAAGGACTTCATACAGATCAATTTAATCATGCTCCAGCTCAATTAATGATGCATACGGGTTCTGCCAGATTAGGAAGGCCTAGTATGGGATCTTGGGTGAGTTATGGCTTAGGTTCTTTAAATCAAAATCTTCCATCTTATGTAGTTTTGGCTTCTGGTGGAAATAATCCGGATGCAGGGAAATCTGCTTGGGGAAGCGGTTTTTTGCCATCTATTTATCAAGGAGTGCAATGTCGGTCTCATGGAGAGCCTGTTTTATTTATAGATAATCCTAACGGAATGCCAAGAGATTTACGGGGAGAAACGATTTCTACGATAAATCAGCATAATCAAGAATTATTTAATAAAATTCAAGATCCAGAAATATTAACTAGGATCGACCAATATGAATTGGCCTACAAGATGCAAATGTCTGTTCCAGAGGTAATGAATATAAATGACGAACCCGAAGATATTCATGAATTATATGGTACTTCACCTGGTAAGGAATCATTTGCGAACAATTGTTTATTGGCGAGAAAATTGGTAGAAAATGGAGTTCGGTTTGTTCAATTATTTGATTGGGGTTGGGATTCCCATGGTACAAGTGCTGATGGTTCAATAGATATTGGGTTAAAGGAAAAATGCAATCAGGTAGATCGGGCTTCAACTGCTTTAATTTTAGATTTAGAACGAAGAGGTTTACTGGATGAAACTTTGGTTATTTGGGGAGGAGAATTTGGTAGAACACCTATGCAGGAAAATCGGGATGGTGTTCAATTGCCATTTTATGGAAGGGATCACCATACGGATGCATTTACCATGTGGATGGCCGGAGGAGGAATTAAACCTGGATTTAGTTTAGGTGAAACAGATGAATTAGGATATTCGGTAATAAATGGCAAAACTTCAATTTATGATTTTCAGGCGACAGTATTAGCTTGTCTAGGGTTTAACCATGAGGAATTCACTTATCCATTTCAAGGTAGGAATTTTAGATTGACAGATGTTTTTGGAAAGGTTATTGAACCAATAATTAGTTAACATGAAATTTTATGGGCTTTTCTTTTTGGTATTTATCATTCAATCTTGTTCCATGTTTGAGAATGAGATTGATTATAATACTGATGTAAAGCCTATTTTAAATAAAAATTGCATTGCCTGTCATGGTGGTGTTAAAAAACAAGGAGGGTTTAGTATTCTATTCGAAGAGGAGGCATTTGCCAAAACCAAATCTGGCAAGGCAGCAATAATACCATATAAGCCTGAGGAATCGAGTTTTATTCAAAGATTGACCTCACATGATAAAGAGGAGAGAATGCCATATGAAATGGACCCATTAAGTGAAAAAGAAATAGAAATTCTAACTATGTGGGTGAAGCAAGGGGCAAAATGGGGAAATCACTGGGCCTATCAAGATTTGAAAAGTCCACAAATACCCAGTTATTCTTGGTGGAGGATAAAAAAATTAATGCCAGTAGTTAATACTTGGGAAAAGAATGAAATAGACCTATTTATTCGGAAAAAACAGAAAGAAATAGGTTTAGTTGAAAATCCAATTGAATCAAGTAGTTCTTTGTTAAGAAGAGTTTATTTAGATATCGTTGGCATATCTCCTAAAGGGAATGAATATTTCAAATACGCGGATTTAAATGAATTAAACTATGATTTATTGGTGGATTCCCTCTTGTCTGATGATAAATTCGGAGAGAAATGGGGAAGTATGTGGCTAGATTTGGCTAGGTATTCAGACACAAAAGGATATGAGAAAGATGAAGGACGATCAATTTGGAAATACCGGGATTATGTAATCCAATCTTTCAATAAGGATAAACCATATGATCAGTTTATTCGGGAACAATTAGCGGGAGATTTATTGGAAAAACCTACTGAGGAAACCTATATTGCAACAGCCTTTCATAGAAATACTGCAAATAATGATGAGGGAGGAACGGTAGATGAAGAGTTTCGGACTGCGGCCATTTTAGATAGAGTGAATACAACTTGGGAAGCTATTCAAGGAACAAGTTTTAGTTGTGTTCAATGTCATTCACATCCGTATGACCCAATTAAACATGAGGAATATTATCAATACATGGCGTATTTTAATAATACAAGTGATGAAGATACCCCAGATGATTCACCATTTTACAGGCATTTTGAGGAAATGACGGATTCCAAAGTTGATTCTCTTCTGAAACTTATTCAAGATCCAAAAACGCGAAATGAATGGACTAGAACTATTCGATTTTTAGAACCAAAAATATTGCCTCATGATGCGGCAATAATTGATAATGGGGCTTTGCAAGATTCAAAATATTTAACTATTAGAAATAAAGGAGGAGCCTTATTTAAGGACGTAAATTTTTCGGGTAGTGGTAAAATATTAATTGCTTATGGAAATAAAAATGATAGTCCTACACAGGTAATTTGGAGGGATGGAGGGCCAAAAGGTAAAATTCTTCATAAGTTCCAATTAAATGGAACTAAATCTTGGGGGTGGACAAATTCGTGGGAAAATGCAATCATTTCAGTACCAAACTGGATAGGCCAAAGGGATATTTATTGGGAATTATCTAATAGCGGATTAAAAAAAGACGAAAAAATATTATTGATGGGTTATTGGATACCACTCCCAGAAACTGTGGAAAATATTCAAAAATTCAATGATATAGTTTTTGAACTCATTCAGGAAAAACCAAAGTATACTACCCCAGTTTTATTGGAAAATTTAAGTGCATATAATAGAAGTACGCATTTATTTGAAAGAGGTTCATGGTTAAGTCCGGGCAAAATTGTTGAAAGAGATATTCCTAGTTTATTTAAATCAAGTAATAAAATTAAGAATCGCCTGGATTTGGCCAATTGGATGGTTAGTTCAAAAAATCCACTAACTTCTAGGGTATATGTAAACCGAATTTGGGAACAAATATTTGGATTGGGTATTGTTGAGACCTTGGAGGATTTTGGAAGTCAAGGTTTGGCACCAACTAACCAACCATTATTGGATTATTTAGCCTATAAATTTCAAACGGAATTTAATTATTCCACCAAAAAATTGATAAAATATATACTCCAATCTTCTACTTACCAGCAAAGTGCTCGTATTCAACAGGAGAATTTGGATAAGGACCCATTTAATATTTATTTATCTCATTTTCCGAGGGTTAGATTAACTCCGGAACAATTAAGGGATCAAGGGCTTTATTGGTCAGATCTATTATCAGAGAAAAAATTTGGTCCAAGTGTAATGCCTTATCAGCCAGAGGGAGTTTGGAATCAACCGTATTCAGGGATGAAATGGAAAACCTCTGAAGGGGAAGACCAATTTAGAAGGGCTATCTATACCTATTGGAGGAGATCCAGCCCTTATCCTACCATGATAAATTTTGATGCAGGTATGCGTGAAATATGTTTATCTAGAAGGATTCGTACAAATACCCCTTTGCAAGCCTTAAATACTTTGAATGATCCAGTATTTCTTCAAATGGCAGAAAATATGGCAAAAAATAATTTAAGAAATAAAGAATTTATTCAAGATATTTACTTGAAAATGATAGGAGAGCAGATTTCAAAGGAGAATTATTCTATTTATCATAATCTTTATGAAAAGTCTTTTTCTTATTATCAAAATAATCCAGAGGATGCAAAAATTCTTATGAAAAGTTGTTTGGATACTTTGGAGAATAAAAATTTTATTGAAATTGCGAGTAAAACTGTGGTCATCAATACATTATTAAACATAGATTTAGTTCTAAATAAACCTTGATAAACCTAGAAATTATGAAAAATAATCGAAGAGAATTTATTAAAAAAAGCTCGGCATTAATGGGAACAGGATTTTTATTGTCGAATAGCAAAAAAAGAGACCGTTCGAATGATCCCATTATATTAGGTCATAATAATTATCAGTATAAAGTAATTCCAAATTGGGGGATTTTAGATGCGGGTAAAAACCCTGTTAATGACTGTCATGAATTAGTAGAAGATGCAAAGGGGAGAATAATTTTACTAACGAATGAAACAAAAAATAATGTTATTATTTATGATAAATCCGGGAAGTTATTAGAAACTTGGGGAAATTCATATCCTGGAGCTCATGGATTGACAATCAGTAATGAAGGGGAAGAACAATTTTTATTTATTGCAGATAATACTAGACATCAGGTTATCAAAACAGATTTAAAAGGTAATGAGATTTTAAAATTGGAGTATCCTAAGGAGACAGGGGAATATGAACATCCTCATCAATTTGTGCCAACAGAGACTGCCATTAATCCTATAAATGGAGATATTTATGTTGCAGATGGTTATGGGATGAATTTTATTACGCAATATGATGCTAAAGGAAATTACATTCGTCATTGGGGAGGAAGGGCAAAGGGTGGCTATGAGGATGAAAAATTTGATACCTGTCATGGAGTATTAATTGATAACCGCGACCCACATAAACCAACTTTGTTAATTACAGACCGGGTTAATCAATCTTTGAAAAGATTTACCTTGGATGGTAAATTTATTGAAAGATATCATTATCCTGGGTCCTATATCTGTAGACCGGTAATACATGGGGAAAATATTATTGCGGCCTGTTATCGAAGTAAGGATAGAAGTTTAAATGCTTCTGGATATGTTCAAATTATTGGAAAGGATATGAAAGCTATTTCAACCTTAGGTGGAAATGAGCCAATATATACCAACGGGGTTTTGAATGACCAATACAAGACGGATGAAAGTGGTATTTTTATTCATCCGCATGATGTTTATGGAGATTCCGATGATAGTATATACGTTGCACAATGGAATTCAAATAAAACTTATCCAGTTAAATTAGAGAGAGTTTAAAATGTTATTAAAAGAAGGTTTATTTACTGTTTGGGCACAATTTTTTGGTAGATTTCATCCATTGGTTGTTCATTTACCCATTGGTATTCTAATTTTTGGAGCAATTATTCATTGGTTCTATCTTAAAGAAAAGTCAAAAAAGCGCAATTCTTTGGTAAAATTAACTTTGTTATGGACATTTATCACATCTCTTATTTCCTGTGGTTTTGGGTATTTACTTTCGCTTTCGGGGGAATATGAGGAAACTATGCTAAGCCAACATCAGAATATGGGGCTTTTGTTGGCAATTAGTTCAGGTGTAATATATGCTATGTTACAAACGCCTTATGTAAAGAATTATATTAATGGAATAATTCGTTGGATTTACCTATTTTTTATTTTAATGATTTCTATTACGGGACATCTCGGAGGAAATTTAACCCATGGAGAAGGATATTTAAGTCAATTTACTCCTCCCCCCTTTCGTTATTGGATGGGAATGGATACGCTTAATTTAGAAGCAGGAGGAGAAAGAAAAATAGATTTGACGACGGCTTTAATTTATGAAGATTTAATTGAGCCAATCATGCAACAAAAATGTTGGTCGTGTCATAATGATAAGAAGCAGAAAGGAAATTTGAGGATGGATAGTTATGATTTTCTAATGAAGGGAGGAAAACATGGCAAGATAATTGTTGGTGGTAATTCAAAGGATAGTGAATTATTAGTACGAGTTAATTTAGAGGAAAGTCATGATGAACATATGCCCCCTAAGGGAAAATTAGGACTTACAAAAACTGAAATTTTATTAATTGAATGGTGGATTAATGAAGGAGCAAAGAAGGGAGTGAAATATCAGGGAGCTAATCTACCGAAGGAAGTAAAAGATTATATTAATTCCTTAAATTCAGAAGATGGTCCAAGGTTTTCAAAGATTATTTTAGAGGAAATTGAACCAATTCAGGAGGCGAAATTAAGAAGCTTTAAAGAAAAGGGAATTATTTTGAATACGCTTTCCATGGATAATAATCACCTTGAATTTAATTCATTAAACTATTCAGATTTAAAGGATGAAGATTTGGATGGGATAGAAGATTTAAAGGATCACCTGGTTTATTTAAAAATTGCAAGAACAAAAATTTCCAATGCTTCAGCAAAAAGAATAAAGCAACTAGAAAATTTGGTCAAATTAGATGTTTCAGGGAATAATATTGATGATGAATTCGTGAAGGAAATAATGAATTTGCCTTATTTAGAGGTTTTAAATCTGTATAATACAAAGATTAGTAAAAAGACATTGGAATATATTAAGAATTTTAAAAGTTTGAAAAAAGTATTTTTATATGGAACAAAGGTAGATTCCAATTATGTCCAAGATTCAAAAGCAATGAAACTTTCCATAGGCTCCTATACTAAGGGGAATCAAGGAGGAATTTCATTTGTGGAATTTAATAAGGAAACAAATACCTTTAAAAAGCTGGATGAATTAGATCAAAAAAATGCTTCTTTTCAGGCCTTTACTAATGATGGTGAATATTTTTATTCAGTAACGGAGTTTGGGAGAAATTCTACTTTAGTAGCTTATAAAAAAACTCTTGATGGAAAATATGAAAAATTGAATCAATTATCTACGAAAGGTGAGGACCCATGCTATATTGAATTAGGTCCAAATGGCATGATTTATACGGCAAATTATTCAGGAGGCAATATTTCTGTTTTTTCTACAAAAGAAGGAAAACTCAATAAATTAGAACAATTAATTGAATATAAAGGGAGTTCTAAAAATAAGGATAGGCAAGAATCCTCTCATCCACATAAAGTGGTGATTAGCCCAGATTCTAAATTTGTTTTTATTCCAGATTTAGGTACGGATAAGATTTATAGGCATAAAATTTTAAGGGATGGTAAATTAGGAGAAAAAGAAATAAGTGCAGAATTGGAACCAGGATCTGGACCAAGGCATTTGGTATTTCATCCAAATGGAAAATTTGCTTATTTGATAACTGAATTAAGTGGAGAGGTATATTATTTTTATTATCAGGATGGTAAATTAACACTAAAGAATAAATATTTAGTGGATGATTCAAAAGCTAAAACAAAGGGTAGTGCCCATATTTCCATCAGCCCCAATCAAGAATTTTTGATGATTTCAAATCGGATTTCTAAGGAGGAACTGGTTTGTTTTCGAATCGGGGAAATTGGGAGTCTGAAAAAAGTATTTAGTCAAAAAGTTGGTCCTATGCCCCGATTTTTTCTTTTTTCCAAAGATGGAAAAATTTTATTTGTGGGAAGTCAGTCTGAAAATTATATTCAAGCTTATAAATTTAATTTAGATAGTGGGGAATTCTCACCACTGGGTGAAAAATGGGCTATAGAATCTCCAGTATGTTTCAATCAATTGGACTAATGAAGTATTTTTTCAATAATTTCTGATTGATGTTTTTTAATATGACTTAAAAAGCTTTCTGCTACAGGAGAAAGATTTTTTCCTTTAAGCCAAATTAGTTGCCAATCTGCAGTAAGAGGTAGTTCAGGGTATTTGATTATTTTTATTTCTCCAGAAATTAATTCCTTTTTGATTCCAACTTCTGGCATAATGGTAAATCCCAAATTGGCTAAAATTGCTTGTTTTTTCCCTTCATTTGAAGAAAATTCCATTACCTTCCCAGGCTTGATTTTATTTGTATTTAGAAATTTTTCAATTAATCCTCTCGTTCCAGATCCTTGCTCTCTTAATAATAATGTGTATTTCTCAAAAATAGATTTCTTATTTTTTACCATTTCTTCATGGGAATTGGCATGACAAACCATATAAAGTTTGTTTTCAAAAAGCTCTAAATTCTCGGTATTTAAATTTTCTGGATTTAGGAATCCTAAAGCAAAATCAACTGTATTATTTTCTAAGGATACTAATACGTTTTCTTTATTTGATACTTCAAATTTTACTTCTACTTTTGGATTTTTTTTGATAAAACCAGCAACCATTTCTGGTAGTAAATATGCCCCAGAAGAAACAGAATTTATGGTTAGTTTGCCTGTTAATTCTCCTTTATATGCAGAAGCAATATAGGTCATTTCATGTGCTTGTTGAAGTATTTTTTCTGCAGCATCTGCAATTTCATTCCCAAAATCAGTAATATAAATTTTTCTTCCTACTACTTCAGTAAGAGGAAGCTCAAATTGTTCTTGGAAATTTTTTAACTGAATGGAAATAGCAGGTTGAGTTAATTTATGTTCTTCTGCAGCTTTTGTGACACTTTGGGTTTTTTTAACAGTTAAGAAAATTTGAAGTTGTTTTAGGGTGTAATTCATAATATTAAAGGTTCCTTTTTATAAAAAAGAATAATTGTTTAAACAGTTGTTATGGAGATAATTATATTAAATTCAATCAAATTTAATAATTATTTGTTTTAATACTGATTTTATTCTTTCTTTTTATTTAGATTTATTATAAAAATATAAAATGCGCTATTTAATTCTAATTTTTCTTATTCTTGTTTATTCCTGTAAAAAAGAAGAAATTACTCCTTCTAATGATCTTCAAGTAAATATTAAAAAATGGGAATCATTAAAAATTAATAATTACCAGTTTGAATACACTCATAATTGTTTTTGTTCCGAGGAGTATCGAGGACCTTTTAATATTGAAGTAAAAAATGGGGAGGTGTATTCCGTTAATGGGGTATTAGGAAATGGAAATTCCATGGTTCAATTACCAACAATAGATTCACTTTTCCAGTTTGTTGAAAAATCACAATTAAGTAATTATGAAACACTGACCGTCAAATACGATCCAAATTATGGATTTCCAACTGATTTTTGGATTGATCCTAATAAAATGATTGCTGATGAGGAATTTGGTTTTAGTCTTTCTAATTTTCAAAAAAAATAATATATTTAAGAATTAAATAAAACCTATTAATATGTCAAATCAATCCCGTAGAGATTTTGTTAAAAAAGCGGCAATTGCTGCAGGTGCATTTTATATTGTACCACGTCATGTATTAGGTAAGGGACATATCGCCCCTTCCGATAAACTAAATATCCTTGGTGTTGGAGGTGGAGGAAAAGGTTATGGAGATATCATGAGTTCTTACAAAGGTGGAGCAGAGAATATTGTTGGAGTGGTAGATGTTGATGATCGTCAGCTTGGAAGAATTAAAGAAAAGCTTCCATCTGGAACGCAATATTATAAAGATTTTAGAGTTGCTTTAGATAAATTAGGTAGTTCAGTTGATGCTGTTATTGTTTCTACTCCAGATAATACCCATGCAACAATTGCAATGGAATCTATGGGTAGAGGAAAGCATGTTTATGTTCAAAAGCCTTTGACGCATGATATATATGAGGCGAGAATGTTAACTGAAAAGGCTCGTCAAATGAAGGTTGTTACCCAAATGGGAAATCAAGGAGCTTCAAATGATGGGGTTCGTCAAATGATAGAATGGTTTGATGATGGGATTATAGGAACTGTAAATGAAGTAAGAGTATGGACGAATCGTCCGGTATGGCCACAAGGAATTCCTTATCCAAGGGAAGCTCAACCTGTACCAAAAGAATTGGATTGGGATTTATGGTTAGGGCCAGCTCCGTATAGAGAATATAATTCAGCTTTGCTACCATTTAAATGGAGAGGCTGGTGGGATTATGGAACAGGAGCATTAGGAGATATGGGTTGTCATTTATTAGACGCCCCATTCCAAGTATTAGGAATTAGAGATGCAAAAGATGTTGAATGTTCTGTTGGAGCAGTGTTTTTAAAAGATTGGACTCCTGAGTGGATTCCAGAAGGCTGTCCTCCGTCTTCCATGGTAACTTTAAATTATGGTGCTTCAGAAAGAAATAAATCGAATGTTAAATTAACCTGGTATGATGGCGGATTGAGAGCACCACATCCTGAAGGTATTCCTTCCTCAGAAATAATTGGAGAAGAAGATGGTTCAAATGGTGTAATTTTGATGGGATCTAAGGGAATCATGACTTGCGCTACTTATTCAATTGATCCAAAGATTTATATAGATGGCAAGAGGGTACCAAACGAAGATTTGCCAAATAAAGTTAAAATTCCTAGAGTGAAAGACGGTAGCGGAGGACATAATTATCAATGGGTTGAGGCATGTAAGGCAGGATTTGGAAATATGAATGTAAGTTCTCCATTTGATTATGCCGGACCATTTACCGAATCAGTATTAATGGGTAATTTGGCTATTCGTTCTTATATGCTTAGAGAAAATAATGATCCTAAAGGGAAATTTATTGGTAGACAAAAATTATTGTGGGATGCAAAAAATATGCGCGTAACTAATTTTGAGCCTGCCAATCAGTTTGTAAAAAGAGATTATAGAGAAGGTTGGAAATTATAATGAATTTAAATTTTAAAGATACGGATTCGGTTTTTACTGAATTAGAAAAATATATTCTAGAGCAAAATTTTTCAATAGATAGGTTTGATTTTAATCGTCCTTGGGGTGGCTTCTTCGTTTTGAAAGAAGAAGATGCCCCAAGTTTTGCTCAAAAATATTTTCCTGAATTAGATTTTAATAAAATTCAGATTACGAATAAATTAAGTCCAAAATTTTTGGTTGTTTTTCCCCAAAAACGACTTTCTTGGCAATACCATTTTCGTAGAGCAGAAATTTGGAAAGTGATTCAGGGCCCAGTAAAAGTTGGGATTTCTGAGACAGACCAAGAAGAGGAACCACAAACCTTTCAAGTAGGAGATACAATATCTTTGTATCAAGGACAAAGACATCGTCTTATTGGAGATAATCTCATTGGGATTGTTGCTGAAATATGGCAACATACGGATGAAAACTCCCCAAGCGACGAGGATGATATTGTCCGTTTGCAAGACGATTTCGGTCGTTAATATAAAAATAATACTAAAAACTTTGAAACATTTTAAAGTTTCCATAGTTTTGCATTCTAGAAAATTAAACTAGATTGGAAAATAGGATTCTTGAATTGGGGACAAAATTATTCTTTCGTTACGGTGTAAAAACTGTTACAATGGATGATATTGCCTCAGAATTGGGGATTTCTAAAAAAACAATCTACCAGCATTATCCTGATAAAAATACTCTGGTCACCCAAGTAGTAGCAACCTTTATAAATCAAGATAAGGAAAAATTCAAATTAGTAGAATCCAATTTTTCAGGAATTTTAGAAAGAATGGTTGCCTATTTTGATTCCATAAAAATCTTTTTGAAGGATATTAATCCCAAATTATTATTTGAGATTGAAAAATATCATCCTGAAGCCTATAAAATTTTTCGTGAATACAAGGAAACTTTTCTTTTTCAAAAATTGGTTAATGATTTAAACGAAGGAATACAAACTGGAATATTTAGAAAGAACATTCCCATTCTTGAAATTGCTAAAATCCGATTAACGGAAGTAGAATTAATTTTTAACCCTGATTTTAATGAAGGGTCTGAATTAACTTGGATAGAATTACATGAAACTTTTCAGGAATATTTCATTCATGGAATTGCTACAGAAAAGGGATTAGAAAAATATAGAGAATTAACATTAAAAAATAAATAATATGATCCGCCTAAGAAATGTATTAATGATTAGTTGGGTATTAATTGCAAATCAAGTTCTTGCACAAAAGTATTCTGTTCAAGAGGCGATTGATTTTGCGGTTTCCCACCAAATTACAGTGAAGAATTCAGAATTAGATGTATCCTCTGCAGATGCAAAAATTAAAGAGATTTTATCTACTGGTTTACCTCAAATTAATTCAAATTTGATGTACAATAAGAATTTAATTATTCAAAAAGCATTTGTTCCTGCAAATATTTTTAACCCCAATGCAAAAGAAGGGGAGGTTGCAGAATTGGCATTTGGAGTAAAGAATTTAGCGAATGCAAGTGTTGGATTAAGTCAGCTTTTGTTTGATGGCTCCTATTTAATTGGTTTAAAAGCCTCTTCAGTTTATAAGGAATTAGCTGTTAAAAACTATAAAGCTAGTAAAATTACCGTTGCGGAGAATGTTTCTAAGGCCTATTATGTTGTTTTGGTAAGTCGCAAACAATTGGATTTAATGAAATTTAATCTTGAACGTTTGGAAAAATTATATTCAGATACCAAAGCAATGTTTGAACAAGGCTTTGTGGAGAAAATTGATGTTCAGCGTATTGAGGTTCAATTAAATAATTTAAAATCAGAAACTGAAAATATTTCTAGATCGCAAGCATTGGGAGAGGTTTTATTGAAATTCCAAATGGGGTATCCTCTTGATGAACAAATTATTCTTACGGATAATCTAGAGGGAGTTCAGTCTGAATTTATGGAAGAAATCTCCAGTCCTTTCGATATAAATAATCGTATTGAGTATTCAATTTTAAAAACTCAGGAGAATTTAGCTGAACTAAATATTAAGAATTTTAAAGCAGGTTATTTGCCAAGATTATCTCTTAGTACAAATTATGGATATAATACTGGTAGAATAAATGCGAGGGATATTTTTACTGAAAAATGGTTTAATAATGCTGCAATAGGAGTTAGTTTACAGATTCCTATATTCGATGGGTTCAATAAAAAATATAAAATTGTTCAAGCGAATAATGATTTGAAAAAGGTCCGTCAAAGTTTTAGTCTTTTAGAGAGTTCAATTGAATTAGAAAGAAAACAAGCAAATGTAAATTTAGAAAATGCTGTTTCAAATTTAAGACAGCAAAAAGGAAATTTAGATTTAGCAAATGAAATCTTTGCTGTTTCTCAAGAAAAATATCAAGAAGGTGTTGGCTCAAATTTAGAGGTCTTAAATGCGCAAGCATCTGTGAAAGAATCGCAAACAAATTATTTTTCTGCTTTATATAATGCCCTTATAGCCAAGGTTAGTTTAGAAAAAGCGAATGGTACACTTTACAACGAATAGAAATATTTAAAATATAAAAATGAAAAAGTTTTCAATCATCCTAAGTAGTATTTTACTTTTTGCAGCATGTTCTCAAGAGGTAGATAAGAATCAAGAATTGGCAGAATTAAAGGTTCAAGCACAAGAGATTCAATTAAAAATTAAGCAATTAGAAAATGAAATTGGCAATAGTGGTTCCAATTCTGTTGAAAAGGTAGTACCAGTTGTGGTTTCTCCTTTAAGTCCTCTAGATTTTAAACATATGATAGAATCCCAAGGAATGGTAGAGGCAGAGAACTCAGTTTTAATCTCGGCTAAGGCTCCTGGTTCAATTGTAACTCTAAATATCAAAGAGGGAGATTATGTTAAGAAAGGTCAGCTTGTGGCAATTATTGATAATAAATTGGTTCGTGAGCAATTGGCGGAACTTAAATATCAATTGGATGTTGCGAAGGTAGTTTATGAAAAGCAAAAAGCTCTTTGGGACCAAAAAATAGGTACTGAAATCCAGT
This sequence comes from uncultured Cytophagales bacterium, assembly GCA_964626405.1. Lineage (GTDB taxonomy): Bacteria > Bacteroidota > Bacteroidia > Cytophagales > Spirosomataceae > CAZVFE01. The sequence continues at coordinate 38,587 of CAZVFE010000002.1, forward strand.
ATATTAATGCAAAGGCAAGTTTTGAATCTTTAAGTAAGCGTTTAACAACCTTAAATGCCCAATTAGATTTATATAATGTATTTTCTCCTATTTCTGGTGTAATTGAGAGAGTAAATCAAAAAGAAGGGGAAATAGCTTCTCCAGGAATGCCAATTGCACAGATAATTAATCTAAACGATTTAAAAGTTGTATCACATGTGTCAGATACCTTCTTGGGTACAGTAAACAAAGGAGATGAAGTTGTTATGAATTTTCCAGATATCAATAAGGAAATAAAAGGTAGAATATCTTTTGTTGGAAATTTGGTGAATCCTGCAACTAGAACTTTTGATATTGAGGTGAATATTCCAAGTTCAAATCAATTCCATCCAAATCAATATGCGGTTGTGAAAATCAATGATATTACCTTAAATAAAGCTTTGGTAATCGACCAAAATTTAGTTCAAATTACGGAAAAAGGAAATTTGATTTATGTGGCAGAACAAAAAGATGGTAAGAATATTGCGATCTCTAAACAGGTAGAATTAGGATTATCTTATAATGGACAAGTTGAGATAAAATCTGGTTTAGAACCTGGAGACCAAATCATTACTACAGGTTACCAAGATGTAGTAGATGGTACTCAAATTTCATTTTAATTCAATTCGCTTAAGTAGAAAAAATTATGGAGAATAATGAAAATAAAAAAGGTGGATTGATATATAATATGGTTGCTTGGTTGACAAGCAATCGGACTACGGTATATTTATTTACTTTTATTGTATTATTAGCGGGATTTTCGATTTATCGTTCCCTACCAAAAGAACAGTTTCCTGATATTGTTGTACCTCAAATGTATGTACAAACAGTATATGCTGGGGCAACTCCAGTAGATATAGAAAATACCATTACCAAACCAATTGAAAAACAATTAAAGGGGGTGAATGGGATTAAGCGAGTGACTTCGAATTCCCTTCAAGATGTTTCAGTCATTCTAGTTGAATTCAATACGGATGTTGAGGTGCCAGTTGCTAAGCAAAAAACACAGGACGCTGTTGATAAATCTATACCCGATTTGCCAACTGATTTAACTCAACAGCCAACGGTAACTGAAGTAAGTTTCTCTGAATTTCCAATCATGAATATCAATATTTCAGGGAATTTTCCTTTGAATAAATTGAAGAAATTTGCGGAAGATTTACAAGATGAAATAGAATCTCTATCAGAAATTAATCGCGTTGATATTGTTGGAGCATTAAATAGAGAGATTCAAATAAATGTTGATATCAATAAAATGAAGTCGTATGGTTTAACATTTTATGATATTCAGACAGTTGTTCAAAACGAAAATATTAATATTTCTGGTGGGGATTTATCAGTAAATGGAGTTAGAAGGTCTATTCGTTTGGCTTCAGAATTTAAATCCATTCCACAAATTCAAAATTTAATTGTACGTTCTGGCACAGGGGCGGTTGTTCGTTTAGGTGATATCGCTGATGTGAAAGATGGATTCGAAGAGCAACAAGATTTTGCTAGATTAAATAATAAATCAGTAATTACCTTAAATATCATAAAACGTTCAGGTGCCAATTTAGTGGAAGCCTCGGATAAGATTCAGGAAATTATTGGGGATTATAAGGAAAACGTTTTCCCGGGTGGTTTAGATGTTTCAGTTACAGCAGACCAGTCTGAGAGAACCCGTTCAGATTTAGCAGATTTGGTTTCAACCGTTGTATTGGGATTCGTATTCGTGGTAATTGTTTTAATGTTCTTTATGGGTGTTAGAGATGCAATTTTCGTTGCATTATCGGTTCCTTTATCTGCATTATTGGCATTTTTATTCATGCCTCAATTAGATTTTACTCTAAATACCATCGTCTTATTTGCCTTTTTATTGGGACTTGGAATTGTGGTAGATGATGCAATTGTGGTAATTGAAAACTCCCACCGTATTTTCAATACAGATAAAAAATTAAGTATCGTAGAGGCTGTAAAAACCGCTGCTTCAGAGGTTTTTGCTCCAGTATTATCAGGAACATTGACCACCATCTCTCCGTTTTTGCCATTATTGTTCTGGCCAGGAATTGTGGGTGAATTCATGAAGTTCTTACCTATAACCTTAATTTTGACTCTTTTTGCTTCCTTATTTGTGGCATATGTTATGAATCCTGTATTTGCAGTAACTTTTATGAAACGCCAGGAAGAAGAATTAGAGGAAGGTAAAAATCCTACTTTCAAAGCTATTAAAAGGCCTTTGATTATAATGGGAATTATTGCCTTATTAGCATATTTAATAGGATCAACTTCTGGAAATATTGGTTATGGAAATTTCATGGTCTTGATAATTGGATTATATTTATCCAATCATTATTTCATTACACCAAAATTAATTATTCCATTCCAGGAATCCGTATTACCGCGTTTTAAGAATGCTTATAGAAATTTAATTAGAAAGGTTTTAATCAAGAGAAATGCAATATTAGTAGTAATTGGAGCTTTCGGATTATTAATTTTCTCCTTCGTATTTGTGGGAATTGTAAAACCGAAGGTGATTTTCTTCCCATCTGGTGATCCGGATTATATTTATATGTATAATAAATTACCAATAGGAACGGATGCTCGTGTTACGGATTCTGTTACAAAGCAAATTGAGGCTCGTGTTTTTGATTTCTTAGAAAAAGAGAATTTAAGGCCAATTGTCAATTCAGTTATTTCCAATGTTGGTAAGAATGCGGGTGATCCAATGAAACCAGATCGTACTGCTACCCCACATAAGTCTAAAGTAACCATTGCTTTTGAAAAAGTAAATTTACGGAATGGAATTTCTACCCAAGAGGTATTGGATAAATTACAAAAAGATTTTATTTCCAAACCAATTCCTGGCTTAGAGATGTCCATTGAGCGTGAACGTAATGGGCCTCCAACGGGTAAACCAGTGACTATAGAAATCGCTGGAGATGATTTCAAGACCTTATTAGAATTGGAGAAAAAAGTTCGTGAAGAAATTAATCTTTCAGGAATTGAAGGTATTCAAGAATTAAAGTCTGATTTAATTACGAATAAGCCCGAAATCATTATTGATGTAGATAGAACGAAGGCCTCTAGAGAGGGGATTTCCTCTGCTACTGTAGCTATGGCAATTCGTACCGCCTTATTTGGTTCAGAAGTTTCTAAATTTAGGGATTTGAAGGATGAGTATCCAATTCAATTGAGATTGAAGGAGGAGAATCGTTCTCAGATAAATCGTTTATTGTCTATGAATATTACTTTCCGTGATATGAACATGGGGGGAGTATTGCGTCAGGTGCCAATAAATTCTGTAGCGGATATTTATTATACAACCACCTTCTCTCAAATCAATCGTAAAAACAATGAACGTTTAGTGACATTATCTTCGGATGTTTTACAAGGATATAATGCCAATGCAATAGTACAAGAATTGTCAAGTCTATTTCAAACTATCGATGTGCCAGGAGGATACACGATCCGTATGGGAGGAGAGCAAGAGGATCAAAAAGAATCCATGGAATTCTTGTCGGGAGCATTTATTGCTGCTTTAGTATTAATTTTCTTAATCTTAGCTACTCAATTTAATTCGATTATAAAACCATTTATAATTTTTGGAACGATCGTATTATCCTTAATTGGGGTATTCCTAGGTTTTGGAATTTTTGGAATGGATTTTTCAGTAGTCATGTCTGGAGTAGGTATTATTGCCTTAGCCGGAATTGTGGTGAAAAATGGAATTTTATTGATTGAATTCATTGAAGAATTACGCTTTAAAAGAGGGATGGATTTGAAGGAAGCCATTATTGAGGCGGGAGGTATTCGTCTTACGCCAGTATTGTTAACTGCTTCATCTGCTGTATTAGGTTTAATTCCATTGGCCTTAGGATTAAGTATTAATTTTGAAACTTTATTCACCGAGCTAGATCCTCAAATTTTCTTTGGAGCTGAATCTTCCGTTTTCTGGGAAATTTTAGCATGGACAATCATCTTTGGGTTGACTTTTTCAACCATATTGACCTTGGTAGTAGTACCATGTATGTATTATGTTATTGAGAAATTGAAATTGAGAATTCAAAAAAGATGACTTTAGATAAAATAACCATTCAAGCAGAGGTAGCAGTAGAAAAGTCAAAATTATGGGATTATTATACCCTACCTGAACATATAATAAATTGGAATTTTGCAGACCCATCATGGCATTGCCCAAGGGCTTCCAATAATATGATTATTGGAGGAGAATACAATGCAAGAATGGAAGCGAAAGACGGAAGTTTTGGATTTGATTTTATCGCTTATTATTCTGAAATCAATCCGGGAGAAAATTTTATTTATGAATTTGCAGGAAGAGTGGTAAGTGTTTCTTTTTCAGAAATAGAATCCGAAAAAACGCTAATAACCATAATTTTTGATCCAGAAACTGAAAATCCTATTGATTTACAAAGAAATGGATGGCAAATGATTCTGAATAACTTTAAATATTATGCTGAAGGGATTAATTGAATAAGTCCCTTCCACAATAAATTAGGTTCGAAAAAAATATCTTTCGAACCTAATTTATCCAAGATGAATTTAGAATCTCCTCCTGTAAGCCAAATTTTAATATTCGGATAATTTTTTCTAGCCCATTGAATATAGCCATCTACTTCATATGCAGAGCCATATACCAAACCACTCAGTAAATTTCCTTCGGTATCTTGTCCCATTTCTCCCTCCCAATGTTGTGGAGGAATATGTGGTAATAGGGCAGTGAAATCATGCATGGATTTTGATTTCATATTTAAACCTGGACTAATCACCCCACCGATGAATTCCTTGTCTGGACTAACCAAATTATAGGTTATACAAGAACCCAAACAAATGATAAAATGGTGGCTTTTTGATTCTTCGGCCAAGGCACCTTCGCAAAGTGCTAGTCTATCTAAACCTAGATTATCCTTCTGATATTCCGTGAGCTTTAAATTAGTTTTTGTATTTCGATCTAATACTTGAAGATTTATTTTATCTCTTAAAAAATCTAAATATTCCTTAGGTACAGGAATAACAGAACTCAAAATTCCTTTTTCAATTTTATATTCAGACAATAGGTCATTAATTTCTTTCTTATCAAAAGAAGATATAATTCCTTTATGAATAATTTCGCCATTTTTGAAAATGGCAAATTTCAATAAAGTATTTCCGAAATCTAGGCCTAAAATCATATATTTTTAATATTTCGTAAAATTAGGAAATTATTTGAATATCGTATTTGTCTAATAAACCTGCAAGGCCGTTTGAAGAAAAAATAGCTTTTTTTATGCGGTTATTTTCCGGATTAATTCGGTAATTAAATGCTGATTGAAAATTTGCTTTTTCTATATTTGTTTGATCAAATATAGTATTTAATAAATCAGAATCTTCAAAAATTGCTTCACTTAAATTGGCTTCTGAAAAATCGATTTCCTGCATTTGGCAATTTTTGAAATAAGTTTTCTTTAGATTTTTTCGGTAAAAATTTGATTGATTTAATAAAGAATTTTCAAATTTCAATTCTAATCCAAAATCCTTTGCATTTGAGAAATTTGCTCCTATTAATTTAGAATCTTTGAAAAGAATATTTTGTAATAGGGTTTGATTGAAATTGGAAAGGCTAAAATTACAATCCAAGAAACGGCAATCAATAAAATTAATTTCCTTTAAAGAATAATTGGAAAAGTCGCATTGCAAAAATTCACAATTCTCATAATCCCCTGGATCTAAACTTTTTAGATTTTTGAAGGTTTTATCTAAATAATAACTATTTTCCATTTAAAATATTTTATTAATTTTGTCATTCTAAAAATCAAAGGTAGTGTATAATATAGAGGTTTTAAAATCCAAAGTTCATTTATTAAAGGTTACAGATGCGAATATTGATTATGTTGGGAGCTTAACATTAGACGAAGATTTAATGGATGCTGCAAATATGATTGAAAATGAGAAAATCACTGTTTTAAATGTAAACAATGGCGAGCGTTTAGAAACCTATCTTATAAAAGGAGAAAGGGGAAGCGGAGTAGCCTGTTTAAATGGACCTGCTGCAAGAAAGGCTGTAATAGGAGATACTATCATTGTGATTTCCTATGCATCAATGGATTTTGAAAAGGCAAAAAGCTTTAAACCATCTATTATTTTTCCAACAAAGGAGAATAAATTGCCTTAATAGCTTTCTTCTTTTGAAGGAAAATCCCCAGATTTTACATCTTTTATATAGTTTCCAGTTGCCTCTTTGATTAGTTCACCAATGTTCTGGTAGCGTCTGATAAATCGAGGATTAAATTCTGTAGTAATTCCTAGCATATCATGAATTACTAAAACTTGTCCGTCTGCACCCGCACCTGCACCAATTCCGATAGTTGGAATTTTTATTGAGTCAGAAACTTTTTTTGCTAAACCTTGTGGAATTTTCTCCAAAACTATTGCAAAGCATCCTGCTTCTTGTAATAATTTGGCGTCTTTTAATAGTTTTTCAGCTTCTTCTTCTTCTTTTGCTCTTACCGAATAGGTTCCGAATTTATAGATTGATTGAGGTGTTAGGCCAAGATGTCCCATTACTGGAATACCTGCATTGACAATTTTTTTAATTGCATCCAAGATTTCTTCACCACCTTCTAATTTTATTGCATGTGCTCCAGTTTCTTTCATTACACGGATTGCCGAGGAGAGGGCAATTTCAGAATTGGATTGGTAGGTACCAAAGGGAAGGTCAACTGTCACTAGAGCGCGTTCAGTTCCTCTTACTACTGATTGGGCATGATATATCATTTGGTCTAGAGTAATTGGCAGGGTGGTTTCATGTCCAGCCATTACATTGGACGCGCTATCTCCAACCAGGATAATATCTATTCCTGCTGAATCTACTAATTTAGCCATAGAATAATCATAGGAAGTAAGCATAGAGATTTTTTCTCCACGTTCTTTCATGATTTGTAAAGACTGAGTAGTAATTTTTTTAAAATCCTTTAAATAGCTCATGGTAATTCTATTTTTATATTGTCGATTAAGCGAATTCCTTCCAAAAAACCAGCGAAAAGAATGCGGAATGATGAATTAATTTCTTTAATTTCCTCTAGGGTATCTAATTTAGAAAAGGCAATATAATCTATTTTATTAAAACCCTTATCGATAAGATTCTGTTCAAAGTTATTTTTTAATTCTTGAATATTTCGATTGCCCCTTTTAATTTCTGATTGAATAAAATTGAAGCCCTGAAAAATTTCTGTAGCGATGGTTAAACCAACTTTACTTAATCGGGCATTTCTGCTACTCATTGCTAAACCTGATGCTTCTCTAATTGTATTTCCTATACATATTTCAACTTTTGGAAGGTAATCAGATTCGGCAACCATTTTTTTAATTACTGCGACCTGTTGAAAATCTTTTTCTCCAAGAAATAGAAAGTGAGGATTTATTTTTTTTAGGAGGATATCTACTACCAAACAAACCCCTTGAAAATGTCCGGGGCGATGTTCCCCTTCGTAAATAGTTTCTAATGAACCGATATTATAAGGAGGGAAGGAATTCGGGACTCCATTCGGATAAATATCATTTACTTCTGGAAGGTAGAGATAATCGCAATTTGCTGCTTCAAGTTTTTGAATATCTGCTTCAATCGTTTTTGGGTATTTTTCAAAATCCTTGGAATCATTGAATTGAGTAGGATTTACGAATATAGAGGCAATGCTTTTATCTGTCTTTAATTTTACCTGGTTAATTAAAGAGATATGTCCGGCATGAAGAGCTCCCATAGTGGGAACAAAACCTAATGTTTTTCCATCCTTTTTTAGTTGGTTCTGAATATTCTCAAATTCGGAAGCGTAACGAAAAACCTTCATTTTTTTTAAATAACCATTAAAAATACTTTAATTTGTTGAAAATTTTGACAAAATTCTGGAAATGTCATTAAAAGGAAAGAAAATTATTCTTGGAATTAGTGCTAGTATTGCAGCATATAAGTCTATTTTCCTCTTGCGATTATTAGAAAAGCAGGGGGCAGAGGTACGTGTTATTCAGACAAATGCCTCCAAGGATTTTGTTTCTCCTTTAGTATTATCTACTTTTTCTCGCCATCCTGTTTGGATAAATTTTCATGAAAATAATGTTTGGAATAATCATGTAGAATTGGGCTTATGGGGGGATGCGATGGTTATAGCTCCTGCATCGTGTAATACTTTGGCAAAAATGGCAAATGGAATTTGTGATAATATTTTAATTGCTACTTATTTATCTGCAAGATGTCCGATTTTTATTTCACCTGCTATGGATGAGGACATGTATAAGCATCCTAGTACTAAGGAGAATATAATAAAATTAGAATCTTACGGGAATCATATTTTACCTGTTGGAAAAGGGGCTTTAGCGAGTGGATTAGATGGTGAAGGTAGGATGGCCGAACCTGAGCAGATACTTTCCACATTAGAGGAGTATTTTAGTTCTTCCACAGAATTCAAAGGAAAGAAAATTTTGATTAGTGCAGGGCCAACTAGAGAATTAATTGATCCTGTGAGATATATTTCGAATTTTTCTACTGGAAAAATGGGAATTGCTTTGGCTGAGCAAGCAAAGCGAATGGGGGCAAAGGTAGTTTTAGTACTTGGTCCAACCGAAAATCTTCCCCAATTAGAATTAGATAAATTAATCAGGGTGAATTCTGCATCTGAGATGAAGCAAGCATGTGATAAAGAATTTGAGGAGGCAGATATTACTATAATGGCTGCAGCAGTAGCAGACTATGCTCCAGTTCAATCAAAGAATAAAATAAAAAAGGTTCAAGATGAGTGGATTTTAGAAATGAAAAAAAATCCGGATATTTTAAAGGGGATGGGGGAGCGAAAAAAAGCAGGACAATTACTATTTGGCTTTGCTTTGGAGACTGATTCAGAAGAAGAAAATGCCTTAAAAAAATTAAAGGCAAAGAATTTGGATGGAATTTTTCTAAATTCTTTGAATACCAAAGGCGCAGGGTTCGCTACTAATACCAACGAAATAAACGCCTATTTTTCTAATGGGGAAAGGACTTTATTTTCCTTGAAATCAAAAGATGAGATTTCAAAAGAAATTTTATTGTCAATTCTTAATTCCTCAACCAATATTTCTTCCAATTGATTTTGCCATTCTTTAAAAGTTTCAGATATTGAAATATGGGTACCTATATATTGGATAAATTTATCTAAATCAATATTTTTAGAAGCTATACCAGCCCCAGCATTGAAAGTGTCCCATGCATTAATTTTTTGTTCAATATGATTTTGAATTGGAATCACCATCACGGGTTTATCAAGATACATAGCCTCAGCGATAGATTCAAAACCTGCAGTACAACATAATCCTTTACAATCATTTAAATATTGAATAAATTTTTTTGAATCTACTTGATGAAAAAATAGATTTTCATTTATTTCTGTTTTTAATGGGAATTCAGGATTATCCCAAAATACATCAATTTTAACACTTGGATTTTTCTTTTGCCATTGGATAATATCTAGATAATAATTTGGATGTGTGATATACATTAATATTCCACCTTTTTTCGAGGGTTTTAATTCTTTAATTTCACTTCTTATTAAAGGGGGAATAGAGATTATTTCACTTTCATCATCGTTTTCAAGAGGATAAAATGAGAGTCCTAAATATTTTTTAGATCCGTATGTGACTAATCTAGTGTAAAAATTCAGAAAATATTGTTCTAATTTATTGGTAGGTAAAGGAATAAAATTTTTATTCAATAATAATACCTGATGCCCTATAGAAATACAAGGAACCTCACATTTGTTTAAGAGATAAAATAAGCCTGTCGTATATTCATAGAAATTGATAATATAATCAGGTTTTTTATTCTTAATTAATTTACCCAGTTTTAGCGTACTTTTTTTATATTTTATTATTCCTAAAACTCCTTGTAAGGCAGTTTTTATGGTTTTTACGGATTTCCCTTTTCCATAAATAATTCCAGGACTTGCAAGGGTTGTAATTTTTGAAAATTCATTCCTAAAATATTCTGGAATTCTTCTTTTATTAGATATCCCGAGAGTTATTCCTACAATAGTATGACCTTTTTTCTCTAAAATTTGTTTTAGAGCAATGGCTTGGGAAAGGTGCCCTTTCCCTTCTCCTTGAACAGTAAAAATAAATTTTGCCATAAATACTTAGGATGCCTTAGAGAAAAGATTTGAATCTTCTTTGATGTCAGCTTGTTGAGAAAAAGGAAAGACTAATTTCCATTCTCCCTCTTGGGTTTCCACCAATGCGGAAAGTGATTCCACCCAATCTCCTGAATTCATGTATTTAATTCCATTTATCTCCTTCATTTCTGGTTTATGGATATGTCCGCATATAATTCCATCTGCTCCTCTTGCTTTTGCAAGGTCTGCTAATTTTTCTTCAAAATCTGAAATATAATTTACAGCGGCCTTAACTTTTTGTTTAATTTCTTGGGAGAGAGAATAATATGGTTTTCCTTTCAATTCACGATATTTATTATACCATTTATTTAACCATAAAAGGAAATTGTACCCTATATCTCCAATATAAGCCAACCATTTCATGTTTTTGGTAATATTATCGAATATGTCCCCATGGCAGATAAAGAATTTTTTTCCATTTGATTCCAGCAAATAATCTCTTCGGATAGAAAATTGTTTACCAATTCTTAAAGGGAGTACTTGATCTAGAAAATCATCGTGGTTTCCCCTTATATAAATCACTTCTGTATCTGATTTATCCATCATTTTCAATACTGCTCGCAAGAAACCAGTATGCTTTTTTTTCCAAGAACCTCCTTTTTTTAATTGCCATCCGTCAATAATATCTCCATTTAGGATTAGCTTTTCACAGTGGTTTTCTTTTAAAAATTGGGAAATTTCTTTGGCCTTTGCCCCTTTTGAACCTAAATGGATATCTGAAATGATGATTGTTTTATAATACTTGGTGGAGGATAAATTCATAATACTTAATTTTAATCAAAAATAGAATTCTATTATATTCTAAGGGTAAAGGAATTATTAACGAATTATAAAATTGTGAAAATCAAAGAAATGATATTCATATTTAAATGACAATTTTAAATTGAAAATGAATAAGAAAAAGCTTAAATTAATACCGGGGAGGGGCAGATTGGCTTGCCCTCGTGATTTTTTTTAAGAAAACCAACCAGAAAATTGATAATTTTAAATAGGATGGAAACAATAAAAGCAAGAAAGGTATTTACAGGAAAAGAATGGCTGCAAGATGTAGAAATACGGACTGAAGGACAAAAGATATTGTCAGTTAAACCAGCAATTGCAGATAAATGGGATTTTGAAAAGGGTTTTTTGATGGCTGGAATGATCGACTTACAGGTTTATGGAGGAGGAGGCAAATTATTTTCCAATGAACCTGATTTGGCCACCATAAATGCCACCTATGAAGAAATTTACCAATCTGGAACTAGGTTCTTTCAAATTACCATGAATTGTGCTCCTATGGATTATTATGAAAGAGCATTAAAAGCTGCCAAGGAATATCAATTAAAAGGTGGAAAAGGATTATTAGGCGTCCATTTAGAAGGGCCATTTTTCAATCCTGAAAAGAAGGGTGCTCATTTGAAAAAGTTCATTCAAGTGCCAAGCAAAAAAACAATAGACCAATTATTGAGCTGGGCAGATGGTTTAGCTTTATATATGACAATTGCTCCTGAAATGTTCGATGAAAAAACATTGAAATATTTAGTTGAAACTGGGATTGAATTATCTATTGGTCATTCAAATGCAACTGAAAAGGAAATGGAATTTGCCATGAAGCTGGGAATAAATAAGGTTACTCACCTCTTTAATGCTCAATCCCAATGGGAAAGTAGAGCTTTGGGAGTGGCAGGTACTACTTTAAAACATCCTTTATGGGCTAGTATTATAGTTGATGGACAACATTGCGATTATGGGTCAGTAGAATTGGCTAAAAGATTGAAAGGGGAAAAACTGTTTTTTATTACAGATGCTGTAACTGAAAATACTAAGGGACCATATTCCTTTAGTAAGAATGGTGACCGTTTTACAGATGAAAAAGGAATCTTGTCTGGCTCCTCCCTTACCATGTATGATGCCATGTTGAATGCGGTAAAAAATGCGAGTATTCCTCTTGAAGAAGCCATACGAATGGCAACTTTATACCCTGCTCAGGTATTAGGTAAAGAGAAAGAAATTGGACAAATCATTCCAGGGGCGAGTGATGAATTGATCTATGTGGAATTGTAAATAGAATATTTATTTTATTGATTTAGGGCTTTGATACAAATTCTTGGTATTCAATTGGAAGGAAGGCGTATTTCATGGACCATTCCACAATATTAAAGGCCTCTTCTGGAAGATTTTCTTTCAAAAGTTTTAACATTTCTCGGTTGTCTTCTACCTGCCTTGCTGGAAAAATATACTTGAACCAAAGACTCAATAGTCGCCTATTGCTTAGCATTCTTTTCGTAGAATTTGTATGAAATTCCAACATTTCAATTTCTGTGAAATGCTTTTCGATTTGCTTTTGTGTTTCCGTTTCTTCCTCAACCATGTGGATTAAATAAATAGATTGGAATTTAGTGAATTCCAACAAATAATGATACAAATCCATTGAGCTACTATTAATTGAAAAGGAATTTAAACGGTCCTTTAAAATTAATATCATCTTCTCAGTTTTTTCATGATCTTCCCTATCATTTTTTACAATTTCAGGTTGCTTTTTTTCAAGGATTTGTAAAATACATTGTTCCTCGTTTTCTGCATGATCAATTAATAAATCGAAAACATCGTTTCCAATTGCTTTTAAACGATTTAAAGAGTTTTCGTTTGAGGGATCAGAATGCCCCAGTTCTTGAAGGAAAATAGAAAAAGCATTCCTGATTCCTTTATGTGGGGCATCAAATACGGATAAATTTAATGAAGACATTAAAAAGTGGTTAGTTTTAATTCCTTATTACAGGATAATTAATATTTTATGCGTCTTTTTTCGGACTTGCTGTTTTTTTAGCTGCAGGAGCCTTTTTAGCTGCTGGCTTTTTTGCAGGAGCTTTTGCTTCTGATGCCTCTGCTACTGGAGCTTCAGCTACAACCTCAACAACTTCTTTCTTCGCTGGAGCCTTCTTTGCTGGAGCTTTTGGAGCAGCATCTTTAGGTTCTACTGCAGGTAATACATGAACGAATGAACGTCCTTTGAAACCTTTTTTGAACGAAATAATACCGTCCTTTAAAGCAAATAAAGTATGGTCTTTACCTACACCAACGTTTTCTCCTGCATTATGAGCAGTACCACGTTGACGAACTATAATATTACCGGCGATAACTTTTTGTCCACCAAATAATTTTACTCCTAATCTTTTACTATGGGATTCACGGCCGTTTTTCGAAGAACCTACCCCTTTTTTATGTGCCATATCTTTCTATTAGTCTAAATTAATTATACTGTGATTGATTCGATCATAACTTTTGTCAAGTTCTGACGGTGTCCATTCATTTTTTGATATCCTTTTCTTCTTTTCTTTTTGAATACCAAAACTTTTTCTCCACGAACGTGCTCAAGGATTTTTCCTTTTACTTTAGCACCCTCAACAACCGGAGCACCTACTTTCACGTCTCCGTTTTTTTCAACTAATAATACTTTCTCTACATCAAAGCTAGAACCTTCAGCTCCTTCTAAACGATGAGTGAAAATATACTTATCTTTTTCAACTTTGAATTGCTGTCCAGCAATTTCTACAATAGCGTACATTTTTTAATATTTAATGTGAAACATACCCACGAGGCTAGAAACTTTTTTCATTTAAAAGCCTTTAAAATGGGTTGCAAAAATAAGAATTGTTTTTGATAATTACAAATTCTTTTTATCTAATTTAAATTGTCCGGGATGGATAAGCTTCTGGACGAATCAATTTAATATTCAAATACGCCGAATTGAGATTGAATCGTTAATTTTTTTGACTCAGAAGATTCTACTCGTCCAACTATTTGAGCGGGAATTCCAAAAGATTCAGATATATCAATTATAGTTTGGGCATCCTTTTCATTTACATATATTTCCATTCGATGGCCCATATTGAAAACTTGATACATTTCTTTCCAATCTGTTCCGCTTTCTTTTTGAATTAAATCAAATAATATAGGCGTTTTGAATAGATTATCTTTGATGATATGTAAATTTTCAATGAAGTGTAAAATTTTTGTTTGGGCTCCTCCAGAACAATGTACCATTCCATGAATCTCCGTTCTCAATTCCTTTAAGATGGCTTTAATTACTGGTGCATAGGTTCGTGTTGGAGATAAAATTAGCTTACCTATATCCAATGGGGTTCCTTCAACCTTTTCTAATAAATTTTTTGAACCGGAATAAATCAAATCTTGGGGTACCTGCGCATCAAAACTTTCTGGATATTTAGTGGCTAAATATTTCCCTAAAACATCATGTCTAGCTGAAGTCAGACCATTTGATCCCATTCCTCCATTATATTGTTTTTCATATTTAGCTTGTCCATCTGATGCTAAGCCAATAATTACATCTCCATTTTGGATTCGTGCATTATCCACAACTTGGTTTCTTGGCATTCTTGCTATTACAGTAGAATCAACAATAATTGTACGAACTAAATCCCCAACATCCGCAGTTTCACCTCCCGTACTATAAATTCCAATTCCATTCTCCCTAAGCATTTCCAAAACCTCCTCCGTTCCGTTAATGATTTCACCTATTACTTCCCCCGGAATTAAATTTTTATTTCTCCCAATAGTAGAAGATAATAGCATATTGTCGGTTGCTCCTACACATAATAAATCATCTGTATTCATAACAACCGCATCCTGAGCAATTCCCCTCCAAACTGATAAATCTCCTGTTTCCTTCCAATACATATAAGCTAAGGAGGATTTTGTACCTGCTCCGTCAGCATGCATAATAGTACAAAAATCAGGGTCATTAGTTAATGTATCTGGAGTAATTTTACAAAATGCTTGAGGAAATAAACCTTTGTTAAGTTTTGAAATGGCCTTGTGGACATCCTCTTTTGCAGCTGATACTCCTCTTTGTAAATAACGTTCCGAACTCATTTAGCTTGATTTAATAATGCAAATTCCTTTGCAAAATAGGTTAAAATTACTGACGCCCCCGCCCGACGGATTGACATCAAACTTTCAATCATTACTTTATCATTTTCTAGCCAACCGTTCTGGCTGGCAGCTTTTAGCATGGCATATTCACCAGATACTTGATAGGCCGCAATCGGTAAATTAGAATTATTTTTTAAAGACTGTATAATATCCAAATAAGGCATAGCAGGTTTTACCATTAAGAAATCAGCTCCCTCCAACTCGTCTAGTTCTGCCTCTCTTAATGCCTCCCTGGAGTTGGCTGGATTCATTTGGTATGTTTTTTTGTCGCCAAATTTCGGTGCAGATTCCAAGGCATCCCTAAATGGCCCGTAAAAACCTGAAGCATATTTCGCTGTATAGGCCATTATTCCAACATTTGAAAACCCTGCATCATCCAATGCTTTTCTTAGATATTCAACCCTACCATCCATCATGTCCGAAGGTCCAATCATTTTTGAACCGGCTTTCGCTTGCGCAATTGCCATTTTTGCCAATATCGGCAAGGTTTCATCATTTAATATTTCCCCATTTTTCACTACACCATCATGGCCATCTGAACTATACGGATCCATGGCCACGTCTGTCATGACAATAATATCTGGAAATTTTTGATGAATTTTTTTTATGGCATTACAGAATATATTTCCGTCTTTATAGCTTTCAGAAGCAATAGAATCTTTTTTATTTTCTGGTATTTGTGCAAATAAAGCAAAAGATTTTATTCCAAGGGAAATACATTCTTCAATTTCATTTAGTAATAAATCTAAGGTAAATCGGTAGATTCCTGGCATGGAAGAAATTGCTACTTTTTGGTTTTCGCCTTCCATTACAAATATAGGATACATTAAATTACTCACGGAAAGAGTATTTTCCTGTATCAAATCTCTCCAAACCTGAGATTGTCTATTTCTTCTTGGTCTTATTTCCATTTTCAAATAATATTCGTAAAATTACTAAAATTAATTGGTAGTTTAAAAGATAAAATATTCTCTATAAATTGAAAATAATAGTTTGCCCAGATAAATTTAAGTATTCTCTTACAGCGCAGGAATTTTGTGAAATCTCTTCTGACTGTTTAAAGGATAATCATTCCTTAATTTTGCTGCCAATGTCTGATGGAGGTGAGGGTACTTTATCCATATTAAATGGTTTAAAGCCTTGGGAAAAAATTGAAATAATTACAGAAGATGCTTTGGGTAGAGAAATCGAGACCTTTTATTTATATGATTTAAATACGGAAACAGCCTATATAGAAATGGCATTAGCCTCTGGTTTACAATTATTAAAAGAGACTGAAAGAAATCCAATGGAGACGAGTTCTTTTGGTACAGGATTATTAATAAAAGATGCCCTTCAAAATGGAGCTAAAAAAATTGTTTTATTTATTGGAGGTTCTGCAACCAATGATGCAGGAATGGGAATGGCCGAGGCTTTAGGGTATGAATTTTATGATTCTCATGGAAAGTATTTGAGGGGGATTGGAAAAAATTTAATTCATATCAAGGAAATTCGGGATTCAGAGTTTTTAGCAGACTTTGAGGATATTGATTTTGAAGTAGCTACTGATGTGGAAAACCCTTTATTTGGACTAGAAGGCGCGGCATTTTATTTTGCAGAACAAAAAGGGGCTAATTTAGAAATGATTAGACATTTAGACAAAGGTCTAATTAATATGAATCAGGTTTTTGAATTTTATGGGAGGAAAGGCCTAGAAAATTTAGCAGGAGCGGGGGCTGCAGGAGGCATGGGAGCGGGAGCAGTATTTTTTCTAAATGCAAGAATTGTATCTGGATCAGAAACCTTTTTTAGACTAGTGGATTTTAAATCGTATATTCAAGAAGCCGATATGATTATTACTGGAGAGGGAAAGGTGGATAAGCAGACTTTTTATGGAAAATTAGTTTCGAAGGTTTTGGACTATGTTGAAGATAAACAAGTACTCATAATTGCGGGTACAGCTGAGGAAAATATAGAAATACCAGAAAACGTCCGATTAATAAGAATGGATTCTTGGGCAGGTAGTATGGAAAAATCCATTGAATTTGCCTCTCAATATTTGAGAGAAATTTTAATTAAAGAATTTTAGAACCCTCCCTTATCATAAAAAGATCTTCTACGAGAAATTTTTAAATCCTGTAATAAAGAAGATTTTACCCGTAAATCAAAGGAATAATTACTTGCTCTTCCATAATATGGACTTGCAATTGGAGTCCAATTGATATTTAATTCCCAACAATGTAAATCTCGGTGAATGGAAATATTGGTATAGGTAATTGCATTAAATTTGAAATCATAACCTGAACTATAGGTGAATTTCCATTTTGGAGAAAGAGAAAAATCTCCTTGAAAAGTTAAGCCTGAAATAGTTTGAGCTTGGGCTAATCCTAATCGATTTAAAGAGAATTGATAACTAAAACCAAAACTCCAAGGAATATTCCAATCTACATAATCTGCTAAATTTCGATTAATCTGCTCTAATTGTGCATCTGACCCTAAGTTGCTTTCTTTTTTCTTATCTGCCCCTTCCGGTCGGAAATTTTTACCAAGGGAAAAGTTTAATCTTGACAACCTCCCTAAACCTTGTCCGGTTTTAATCATCAAATCTGGAGTTCTTCTACCAGTTTTTGCAAAAGAAGCATCTTCAACCCATAGATAAGGATCAATACTTCCACCAACAACAATGTCGAATTTTCTGAGTTTTGAATTTGCACTAAAATTTAAATTTGATAAGGGGAATTCATAGGCTAATAGGTTATATGAGCCATTAATCGTAAAATTATCAATTAGCTTTATTTTTTCAGTAGCCTCAGATGCTGTATCCGATTTCGATTTTAACTTGGCCTCAATCGTATTTTGAATTCCAAAACTAACTGATCCATTTGCCCCTCCATAAGCAATTTGAGAAGGATCGAAACTTGAAATTCGCATAATATCTCCCACTTGTTCCACCCCATCTTTATTGGTAAATTTTCGATTATTAATTCGAACATCTTGGAAATAACCAAAAGATGGATCTGAATAATCTGGGGTATAAGATACCGATATGCTAGGTGCCATTACATGTCGAATGGCTTGTAATCTGCCATTTCCAAATCTTAATGTTCCATATAAACGGGTATTTGCTGAGGCACTAAAGGAAATTTGTGAATTAAATTTCGGTAATCCTCTTAAAGTATCTATTCTAACAGAACTATCTGCCTCAACATAGGTATAATTATAGGAGCGCGTAAACATTTTTCCGGACCACGACATCCCTGGAGTTAGATTTACGTACCGATTGATTTTTATATTCGGAAGACTAATAGGCAAGGAATAGTTAAAGGTAGTTTGCGCTTTATTCAATAAAGTTGCAATATTGGAACCATTAACAGGGATTACACCAGGAGGTAAATCTGTCGCACTCGTTGGTACATAGGGTCTTTGAACAGTACCTCTTAGAGAATTTTCGGATCTTGGATATACTTCAAATTGAAATTGTTGGTAAGGATTATTAATTTGGTTTGATACACTTACTGAACCAGAGAAATCCAAACCAACCCTGAATTGGTCCCAAAACTTTTCAGTCACCCTTTTAGGGTTTTTAAAAGGTTGAAATTGATTGATCCCCAAATTAAATTGAGTTCCAGCATTCATAATTTTCGTTGAAGTATTTTGGTTAACCCTGAATGAAATCCCAGATCTAAATACTTGTCCTAAATTATAAGAATATTGAATGGAGGATCCGATGGCATTGGATAAATATTGTTGAGTATTATAGGTATTAAACTGATTATAAGAATTAGAAGCCAAATTTACAGAGGCAGAAAAATTAGAATTTCCATAGGATTTTGGAGAAT
>CAZVFE010000003.1:0-49822 GCA_964626405.1 uncultured Cytophagales bacterium
GGTTCTGACGTAAATCACCGTGTAAACCTTCTGCATTATAACCTTTATTGATTAAAGCTTCTGTTAATTCATCCACTCTTGCTTTTTGATTACAAAAAATAAGAATAAGATTTAAACCATAAAAATCAATTATTCTTGATGTAACCTCAATTTTGGCAGATGATTTTACATTAAAATATAATTGTTGGATATTTTCGTTGGTAATTTCATTTTTTACTACTTTAACCAATACAGGATTTTTTTGAAATCTTTTAGTAAGATTTAAAATTTCCTTAGGCATAGTAGCTGAAAAAAGAATTGTTTGTTTTTCTTCAGGCATTAATGATAAAATTGAAGTAATATCTTCAATAAAACCCATAGCCAACATTTCATCAGCTTCATCTAAAACAGCCATTTTAACTTGATCCAATTTCAAAACCTTACGGTTAATTAAATCAATGACTCTACCAGGTGTTCCTACAACAATATTTGAACCTGATTTCAATTTTTTAATCTGTTTATCAATTGGATCGCCACCATAAACAGTAGTAACCCTGATGCCAGATTTAAATTGTGATAGTTTCTTTATTTCTTCTGTTACTTGTAAGGCAAGCTCACGTGTTGGACAAAGGATTAAAGATTGAGTTGCTTTATCATCCTCATCGATCATTTCAATGATTGGAATACCAAAAGAGGCAGTTTTACCGGTACCCGTTTGGGCTTGTCCGATTACATCATTACCTTGAAGGATTACAGGAATTGATTGAGCTTGAATTGGGGACGCATATACGAATCCCATAGCTTGTACAGCTTGTAATGAGTCTTCCGAGATGGGAAGCTCATTGAATTGAATTTTTTCTTCCATTATTTTTTTAGAATTAAAACACTTCCATTTAATTCTAATTGCCAACTTAAGAAAAAAACAGCTGTGTTTTGCACAAATATAATGCAAAACTACTCATAATATTCGTAAATAAAAAATAAAATTGTACTTTTTTAATAAAACCTATTTAGTAATTCTAAAATGTACTTGAGAATTCAGAGCAAAAGCAGGATCAATTTGATTGGAAAAACTGGAATCGATAATGATTCTTTTTAAAGAAACACCCTCTCCTATTAATCGATTTTTTAGGAACAAAGCTCTTCTATTGGCGGAATTCATACCAAGTTCAGAATAGGCTTTTAAATAGATTAAGGAATTTGGACTATAATAAAGGATTCGATATAAATTTTTAATATAATCCTTATTTATTTCAAATATTTCATCATTTTTATTTGCAAACCTTAGCTCAAAAACCCTAATTTCAAGCGTATCAATTCGGGTTGAGTCATTTAAAAATTCGAGTATATTTATTAAGGATGAACTTTTAGCTAGGTCAATTGTATGGGAGTCATCCAGGCGAAAAGTTTGAATTGAATCATTATTTAGAATTTCCTTTTTAATTTTAATTTCATTTAAACTATCCTTTAATTTTTCAATTTTCTGATAATCTAAATCTTTTTGTGTTTTATTATTTTCTTCAATTGAATTATTTGAAATCTTAATATAAAGGAAACTAATTAAAATTATAATAAGGGAAATAATCCAAAAGATTCTACTTAGAAAAATGGATTTAAGTTTTGATAAAAATACTCCAAATTCTGAAGAACCGATACTGAAACTTTCATGGGCTTCAAAATTAATATTCAAGGTTTGGATAATCTTATTCAATCTAATTGAAGGATTTGAATAATATTTCTCATTGAATTTAGAAATAATATATTTTTCAAAACTTTCAATATCATCCAATTCTGAAATATCATCATGGATGCTCAAAAGGCAAATTCCCATTGAATAAGTCAGAATATCATTAAAAACCTTATTGGAAATTCGATGATAGGAAGCGCCCTCTGTAATAACGGCAGATTTTAAGTTTCCATAAAAAAATTGCATTACTGCATTTCCAATTTTATCTACATCCTTAAAACTAAGATTTGTCTTTTCAATATCATTCAGGTTTCGTAAATTTTTCAACAAAAAATTAAGAGAGTATTTATTTCCTATAATCTTGTAAAAACCGGCAAAAAGAAACAAATCTACTGTTTCCAAGATATCATTCAATTTAGCATTATCCTTTTCTAAAGAAATAAATTCTTTTTTTTCAAGAAGATGAGAATATTGTAATTGCGAATTTTGAAAAAACATGAAAAATGATTGAAATCTGTAAAATTTATTCAAAATTACACAAAGGAATAGAATAAACATTTAATAAGTGGAAAAAACTTATGAATAAATACTAAATTTGTATAATGAAAAAAGTATTATTTATAGATAGGGATGGAACGATTATCGTAGAACCCCCAATTGATTTTCAAATTGATTCTTTGGAGAAGCTCTCGTTTTTACCTGGGGCTATTAGTAATTTAAAAAAGATTCATGAACAATTGGATTATGAATTTGTGATGGTTACTAATCAGGATGGATTGGGCACTCATTCATTCCCAGAAAATACTTTTTGGCCTGCTCATAATAAGATGTTAGAAATTTTAAAGGGCGAAGGAATTGAATTCAAGAATATTCATATCGATAAATCATTTGAAAATGAAGGCAAGGATACCCGGAAACCTGGAATAGGAATGCTGGGTGAATACTTTTCCAAGAATTACGATTTGGCGAATTCAATTGTCATAGGGGATAGACAGACCGATATCCAATTAGCAAAAAACCTTGGAGCTAAGGCTATATTTATAAATTCCGAAGAAATTAAGGAGGATTTAAAACCTTTCAATATACTACAAACAAATTCATGGGATGAAATTTTTTCCTTCTTAAAATTTCCTGAAAGAAAGGTTAATCATGTAAGAAACACCAAAGAAACGAAAATTTCTATCAAATTAAATTTAGATGGAAAAGGAAATTCTTCTATTTCAACAGGATTACATTTCTTTGATCATATGTTGGACCAAATCGCAAAGCATGGAGGCTTTGATTTAGAAATAAATTGTCAGGGCGATTTAGAAATAGATGAACACCATACCATTGAAGATACAGGAATTGCATTAGGAGAGGCATTTTTAATGGCCTTAGGAGACAAAAAAGGTATAAATCGATATGGATTTCTTTTACCAATGGATGATTGTTTAGCGCAAGTGGCATTAGATTTTGGCGGAAGAAATTGGATTGTTTGGAATGCAGAATTTAAAAGAGAAATGATTGGACAAGTTCCAACAGAAATGTTCTTCCATTTCTTTAAATCATTTTCTGATGCTTCAAAGTCTAATTTAAATATCCAATGTGAAGGGGAAAACGAACATCATAAAATAGAAGCTATATTTAAAGGTTTTGCAAAAGCTTTAAAGATGGCAACAATGATTGATTTAAAAAACCCAGATGTTTTACCATCTACAAAAGGGACTATTTAAAAATTAAAAAAAAACGGATAAGGAATAAATTAAATAGGATTTATTCCTTATTTTTGTAAAAAATAAATTATAATTATGGGTTACGAAGGAGCTTCTTTTTTTATTATTTTATTCGCCATTTCAATAGTAGTAGGTAAAAGATTACAAAAAATTTACGACGAAAGA
This sequence comes from uncultured Cytophagales bacterium, assembly GCA_964626405.1. GTDB lineage: Bacteria > Bacteroidota > Bacteroidia > Cytophagales > Spirosomataceae > CAZVFE01. The sequence continues at coordinate 3,547 of CAZVFE010000003.1, forward strand.
GGAAAATAAATTATATTATTTTCTCATCTGCAAAACTAAAATATTGATTATTTCCTATAATCAAATGATCAAGTATTTGTATATCTATAAGTTTTGCAATTTGAATTATCCTATAGGTAAGTTTTTTATCCGCTTCACTTGGCTTTAATTGTCCGGAAGGATGATTATGCACTAAAATTAAGGAACTAGATAATAAAGCTAAGGCAGATTTAAATATTATTTTAGGATCTACGTAAGCCCCAGCCACTCCCCCTACACTCATTCTTTCCATTTTTATTAATTTGCCTGCTCTGTTTAGATGAATTACCCAGAACTCTTCATGACTTAAATCCATTAAATTTGATTTAATCAGTTCAAAAGCTAAAAAGGATGAATCTATTAATGGGATTTCTTCATGAACCATTTCTTTATGTCGTCTTCTTCCTAATTCTAGGGCAGACAATAATAAACTCGCCTTAGCTAGACCAATCCCTTTGGTTAATTTAAGGTCTTCAAAGGAAAACCGCGATAGGTTCGAGAGATTATAATTACTTCTTTTCAATAATTCTTCTGAGATTTCAAATACAGAGGAAGACTCTATACCTGAACCTAAAATTATAGAAATTAATTCTTGATTAGAAAGGCTATCTTTTCCTTCTTTTAATAATTTTTCTCGGGGTTTATCCATCATCGTAATTTTTAGTAAAAATACGATATGGGCAAAAAAAAATCTCGCCCTAGAGCGAGATTATCAAGTTTTTGGTAAAGTAGTTTTAAGCTGCTACTTTATTCACAAACTTTGCTAATTTAGACTTCTGATTAGCAGCTTTGTTTTTGTGAATGATATTTTTCTTTGCAAGCTTATCTAAAGAAGAAGAAACCTGCTTATATAAATCTAAAATGATGGATTTATCAGTTGTTAAACGCAATTTCTTAATAAGCGTACGCGTAGATTTATGTTGATATCTATTTCTTAAACGCTTTGTCTCGTTAGCTCTGATTCTTTTAATTGCGGATTTATGATTTGCCATTATTAAATTAATTTTAAAATTTAGACTGCAAAATTATAGAAAATGTATTTAATTAACAAACCTAACCGAAAAAAAATTCTTGTAATTTTTCTAATTCTGATATTTATCGAATCTACAGAGTCTAAGAACTGGGGTTTTTATGCACACAAAAAAATTAATGAAATGGCCATTTATACCCTACCAGAATCTATGAGGGCCTTTTATTTAGAAAATATGGAGAAAATAATATCTTATGCCATCCTTCCAGACCAAAGAAGATATATATTAGACGAGGAGGCGGAAAAACATTATATGGATTTGGATTATTATAAGACATTGGAATGTTTTAAAGCAGATACAATTTCCTACAGAGAGAAATATCTACTGATTTCAAAGGAGGATTTAAAGCAACATGGTATTGCTGGATGGAATTTACCTAAATATTATAAACTATTGGTAAAGGCCTTCAGTGAAAAAAATAAAGAGGAGATTTTAAAAAAGTCTGCCGAATTAGGGCATTATTTGGCAGATTTACATGTACCCTTACATACTACATCGAATTATGATGGACAAAAGACTGGACAAACTGGTCTGCATAGTTTATGGGAATCAAAAATACCTGAGTATGTAAAGGAGGATTTATTTCAATTTGTGGGAAAAGCCGAATATATTCAAAATATGGAAGATTCAAGCTGGAAATGGTTATGGATGGCACATGAACAAGTAGACGAACTTATTGAAAAGGAAAAAAAGGTCTCTAAATCAATCCCGAATAAGAAGCAATATGTTTATGAAAAAAGAGGAAATAATCTCATCCGCATGGAATCAGAAATTTTTATAAAAAAATACCAACAATCTTTAAATGGAATGGTTGAAAAACAATTTAACTTATCTGTCAAACACCTTGGAGATTGTTGGTATTCTGCTTGGTTGGAGGCGGGAGAACCAAATTTACAATTACTTAATCAATAATTTTAAAAATTCTATTCCAGCGAATTCCACCTGAGAAAATATTTTTATTATTGTCTAGACTCATCCAAATAAGGATAGGTTTTCCAACAATATGATCTTCTGGAACAAAGCCCCAAAAACGGGAATCTTCGGAATTATGTCGATTATCTCCCATCATAAAATAATAGTTTTGTTTAAAGGTATATTCCTTTAAAATTTCACCATTTTGGGTAATCACACCATTTGCATATTCAATATTTTCATTTCCTTCATAATTCTTAATCGTTTCCCAATAAAATAGCGTATTCTTTTTATTAAGTTGAACAGTCATTCCTTCTGCTGGAATTACAATAGGACCATAATAATCTCTATTCCAATGAATTTCTGTGGTATCATGAGGGAAAATATCCAAATAATACGCTGATTCTGGATCCATAAAAGCATCATTATCTACCTCAAAACTTGGATTTTCTTGAATCATCTGTTCAAGACGCATTTTACTTGTATTTACCCTATACCCTACTAATTCATTGGTTACAGGATCACCTAATGGAATCCAATCAGAGGATTCATAATTACTATTTCCAGAATTTCTAACACCAAAACGATCAAAAAAATCTGCACCCAAAGATTGTTTGGTTTTTAAAAATACGGGATGCTGCATAAATTCTGGGTTAGCCATTGGTTTTCCATTTGTATAGACCTGCTGTTTGATAATTTCGAGGGTATCACCTGCTACGGCCACACATCTTTTTACATAAAAAGTTCGCAAATCTACAGGAGAATCTCCATCCGGTGCGTAATTGGGCACATTAAACACTACGGCATCCCCTTGTTTTACGGAAGTAAATCCGGGAAGTCGGAAAATTGGAAGATCCAACCAAGTTAGATAAGATGGAATATCAGTAAACCAAATTTTCTGATGTGTTAATGGAATTTGTAGAGGAGTTTTGGGTGTTCGAACTCCATAATGCAATTTTGAAACGAAAAGAAAATCACCAACCATTAAAGATGATTCCATCGATGGAGTTGGAATTGTATAAGCTTCAAAAATAAAAAATCGTATTAATGTGGCTGCGGTAATGGCAAAAACCATGGAATCTAACCATTCTCTAAATGGAGATTTTTTCTTTTTTTCTTTTGTAGATTTATTAAACATAATTTATTTATAATTTAAGCATGTCTTCCATGCCTAGTATTCCTTTTTTATCTTTTACCCATTCTGCAACCACCACGGCTCCTAATGCAAAACCCTCTCTAGAAAAAGCATGGTGTTTAATTTCAATTTCATCCACATTGGAAATATATTTAATTGAATGTGTTCCAGCCACTGCCCCTTCCCTTTGAGACCAAATAGCAATTTGTTCATTTGAAGGAATTTCATTATTAATCCATGTTTTATATTGTGGATTATTTTCAATTATTCCTTCAGCTAAGGTAATCGCAGTTCCAGAAGGAGAATCTTTTTTTGTGGTATGGTGAATTTCATTTGTAAATAATGAATATTCATTTTGCCCTTTCATTAATCCAGCAAGTAATTTATTTAATTTAAAAAATAAATTTACGCCAATAGAATAATTTGAGGCATAAAAGAAGGTTCCATCTGTTTCCTTGGTGAAATTTTCTACCTGAGTTTTATTATTTAACCAACCTGTAGTACCAGAAACCACGGGAATTTTATTGCCTAATAATGCCATAATATTATCAAAGGCAACATCAGGATGAGAAAACTCAATTACCACATCTACTTTTTCTGGGGAAAGATCCTTAAGTTCATCGATATTGGCAATATCGATTATTGCTGTAATATCATGACCTCTTTCAATCGCTATTTTTTCAATAGCTTTTCCCATTTTACCATATCCAACTAATCCTATTCTCATTATTTTTTAAATTTCAAGCTTACAGAAAGTCCTGCAAGATATTCAAAATTATTCATATTTAAATTAATTTCAGGCTCCCAATGCAGACTAATATTATCAGAAACATCAAAAGTTTTAAGATGGGCTGAAACATTCGCATCAATTATGTTCAATCCCCAAACGAGGGCAAGTGAGATGATAGATAAATCTCTATTTCGTCTAAAACCATCGTTTATTCGCTTTAATTGATTCACATCTAGACTCCGAATTGTTCCGTCTTCATAGGGAACTGCAGTGGTTGAGGGAGGAGAATAGCTGGGATCCTCCGGATGGGGAGAAACAATATAATAGTATTCGCGATATTTCTTATACCGTTTATTATTATATCGAATAATTCCACCGATAGTGGCAAAACCACCGTAAACCAAGGGTAATTTCCAATATTGTCGATTATAGATTTGTCCCCAACCTGGAAGAATTGCCGACTTAATAGTGGCATGTCGAGGGATAATTTTATACTGAGTAGAATCTTTTATTGAATTTTCAATGGATTGTCCGAAAATGGGGCCTCCACTTAAAATAATAGATAATACAAAAAATAATCCTTTAAATTTCATTTACCAGAATTTATTAAAGTTATTTCTTCAAAATTTTGATTAAATTATTTAATTCTTCGTGGGATCTAAAGGAAATTTTAATTTCACCTATGCCCTTTTCATTCATTTTTAACGAGAGAGGCTGAGGGATTATTTCTTTTAGGTTAGTTAAATATTTTTTTATTTCTCCAGAAGGTTTATTGATAGGATTATTGGTTTTTTTATGGTTTGGATTTTGTTTAGAGGCATTTTCTAATTGTCTTACAGACCATGATTCTTTAATTGTAGAATGAAATAATTGCATGAGTTTGTCAGGATTCTCAATTCCAACTAAACATCTAGCATGACCCATAGAAATTTGATTATTTCTTATGGCAATTTGAACTTCATCAGGAAGTTTCAGTAATCTTAAATAATTGGTGACTGTAGAACGATTTTTGCCTACTCTTTCAGATAATTCTTCTTGCTTTAGATTACATTCCTTCATTAATAATTTATAGGAGAAAGCAATTTCAATAGCATTTAAGTTTTCTCTTTGAATATTTTCAATTAATGCCATTTCAATCATCTGCTGATCATCAGCAGTACGAATAAAGGCAGGTACATTCTTTAATTTAGCAATTTTAGAGGCTTGAAGACGTCTTTCTCCAGAAATCAACTGATACTTTCTATTTGAAATTTTCCGAACGGTTATAGGCTGAATAATACCATGAACCTTAATGGATTCAGCTAATTCTTCCAAAGCTGTTTGGTCAAAGAATTCTCTTGGTTGAAAAGGGTTAGTTTCAATAAAATCTATTGGAACTTCCTCTAATAATTCATTTGCTTGATAAACTTCTCCTGAATTAACACTGGAATTAGGATTACGATAAAGTGCGGAATCATCTAGTAGTGCTCCAAGTCCTTTTCCAAGACCAATTCTTTTCTTTTCAGGTTTCTGACTCATTATTAATTATTTGGTTGCCAAAATATTGTTTTTTTCCAATATTTCTTTTGCTAGGTTAAAATAAGAAATAGCTCCTTTACTGGAAGCATCGTGCAATAAGGCTGGAATTCCATAACTTGGAGATTCTGACAATCTTACATTTCTAGGGATGATGGTATTGAAAACTAAGTCTTTAAAATGAATATTCACCTCATTAACCACTTGATTAGAAAGACGGATTCTTAAATCATACATGGTAAGAAGAATTCCTTCAATATCTAAATCAGCATTTAATCTAGATTGAATAATACGAATGGTATTTAATAATTTACCTAGACCCTCTAAAGCATAATATTCGCATTGAACAGGGATTATTACCGAATTTGAAGCCGTAAGACAATTAATGGTAATTAAGCCTAAAGAAGGTGAACAATCAATAATGATAAAATCGTACTCATCCTTAATTGGTTCAAGAGCGGATTTAAGTTTATATTCCCTTTCCTTTAGGTTGATCATTTCAATTTCAGCCCCAACTAAATCAATATGCGAAGGAAGTATGTCTAGAAATTCTATTTCAGTTTCTTGAATTGCATTCGATACTGTAGATATATCCATCATACATTCATAGATGGAATTTTTAATTTCTTTTGGATCCAAGCCCACCCCTGAGGTTGAATTAGCCTGAGGATCCGCATCAATAATTAAGGTTTTATATTCTAGTGCGGCTAGGCTGGCAGCAAGATTAATTGCAGTAGTGGTTTTACCCACTCCTCCTTTTTGATTTGCTATGGAAATAATTTTGCTCATATTTGCAAAGAATTTTTATATTTACAATACCAATTTCAAAAATACAAAAATCCTTGGTTAATAAAAGATAGTTTAACCAATTAATTAATCAACTTTTCCAAATCTATGAAAAATCATCCTTCAGGCTTAAAATTATTATTTTCTACAGAAATGTGGGAACGATTCAATTTTTATGGAATGCGCGCATTATTAACCCTTTTCTTGGTTAATGCTCTTTCCTACAAGGAATCAGAGGCAGCTATTTTATATGGTGGCTTTTTAGGTTTAAGTTATCTTACGCCAATGTTCGGAGGATATATATCTGATCGTTATTTAGGAAATAGAATATCCATTATTTTAGGAGGAATGGTAATGGCAATCGGACAATTACTTTTATTTGGATCGGCCTCCAGTTTTTCTTCTAATTTATCCTTATCAAATACTTTCCTTTGGTCGGGTTTATTCACCTTAGTAATTGGAAATGGTTTCTTTAAGCCAAATATTTCATCCATGGTTGGCCAATTATATCAAAAAGGAGATAGCAGAGTAGATTCGGCCTATACCATATTTTATTTAGGGATTAATTTTGGAGCTTTGTTAGGAATGTTAATTTGTCCTTGGTTAGGAGATGTAAAGGATTCTTCAGGAATTAGGGATTTATCTGCCTTTAAATGGGGATTTTTGGCAGCAGGAATTGCAATGGGAATAGGTACAATCACTTTCTATATATTAAAAAATAGATTATTAATTGATCCACAAGGAAAAGGAATAGGGGAAAAACCACAATTCGGTAATATTGAAAATAAGGAAGAATCAGAGAAGGCAGAAATATCTAATGGCTCAATGATATTTTCTGGAATTTTAGCCATTGGTTTAGTATTTGTTTTTCATTTTTTGAGTAAAGGTGATAATCCTAATGTAATTAAAGATTGGGTTTATCCGGTTATCTATTCTTTTGGAATAAGTTTAGCTACTTTGATTCTATCAGATAAAACTTTAACGAGAATCGAAAGGGACCGTATAATTGTTATGTACGTAATTGCCTTTTTTGTAATTTTCTTTTGGGCGGCTTTTGAACAAGCTGGTTCTTCTTTAACCTTTATTGCCGATAAACAAACGGATTTAAATGTTTTGGGCATTAATTTACCCCCATCAAGTATTCAAAATTTCAATTCATTATTTATAATAATTTTTGCCCTACCCTTTTCATGGTTATGGGGAAAACTTCAAAAGGTAAATTTGGAACCAATTTCCACAACCAAGCAAGCAATTGGACTAGCTCTTTTAACAATCGGATATTTTATAATTGCTCTAAGAGTAAAAGATTTGGGAGATGAAAAAATTAGTATTGTATGGTTTGGGGTAATGTATTTATTTCATACTTTGGGAGAATTATGTTTATCTCCAATTGGATTATCCATTGTATCTAAATTAGCACCTAAACGTTTTTCGTCTTTATTAATGGGAGTATGGTTTTTAGCAAATGCTGCAGGTTATGCATTAGCAGGTACCTTAGGGGCACTTTTACCTCCTGTGAAAGTCAGTTCAGGCATGACCTTACCAAATTTTTTAGGTTTTGATATCCATAATCTATATGAATTCTTTATGTTATTTGTAATATTATGTGGAACAGCTGCCATATTAATGTTAATATTATCAGAGAAAGTTTTAAAGAAAATGATGCACGGAGTAAAATAAGATATTATGAAACATAGAAACGATATTCATTTACATCATGAAGAGGAACATCTTGAAAGTTCTGATTTTATTACTGACATAGTAATAGGAATGTCTGATGGTCTTACGGTTCCATTTGCTCTAGCGGCAGGTCTTTCTGGGGCAGTTTCATCGAATGAAATAATTACAACTGCAGGTGTGGCAGAAATTGTTGCTGGTTCCATAGCCATGGGACTCGGAGGATTTTTAGCAGGAATGACGGAGGTAGATCATTATAAATCTGAATTAAAAAGAGAATATGAGGAGATTGAAACAAAACCAGAAATGGAAAGACAGGAAGTGAGAGATGTATTTAAAGAATACGGTTTAGAAGGTGAAACTCTTGAAATTGTAGTAAACAAAATTGCAGAGGATAAAGATAGATGGGTAGATTTTATGATGAAATTTGAATTAGGTCTGGACAAACCAGATAAAAATAGAGCAAGAAATTCTGCACTTACAATTGGGGGTTCTTATATAGTAGGGGGACTCATTCCCTTGTTTCCTTATTTTTTCACAGAACATCCTTTAGATGCTTTATTATATTCAGTTGAAATCACTTTAGCGGCCTTATTGATATTTGGATATTTCAAAAGTAAAATAACTGGACAAAATCCGATCATTGGTGCCTTGAAGGTAAGTTCAATTGGGGCGGTGGCAGCGGCTGCGGCTTATTATGTAGCTACTTTATTTTAATAACCATCAGCTGTATCATCCCCACGATGATCAGCACCCGTTTCGAGAGATTTATTCTCCAAAACCCGGATTCCTTCAAATAATCCGATTGAATTAGTAGGGATTAATTCATAACCAATTGATTCAAGATAATTGATTTTTTGCTTGGTAAACCGGTTTTTTTCATATCTAACATTATCTGGTAGCCATTGATGGTGAAAGCGGGGAAATTCAACTGCCTCTTGCATTTTCATATCAAATTCAATTAGATTTAAAAATACTTGAAAAACCGATGTTATTATAGTTGAACCTCCAGGCGTGCCCAAGGTTGCAAATAATTCACCATCTTTTTCGATTATAGTGGGAGTCATGGATGAAAGCATTCTTTTTCCGGGTTGGATTTCATTGGCTTTTGAACCTACTAATCCATATAAATTTGGAACGCCTGGTTTGGAGGAAAAATCATCCATTTCGTCATTCATTAAAAATCCGCCACCTTTAATAAATACCTTCGAGCCATAAGAATTATTTAAAGTAGTAGTAATAGACACTGCATTTCCATCCTGATCAATAATTGTATAATGTGTAGTTTGTGGACTTTCGTAGGGTATGTTTCCTGCCTGAATAGTTTGACTTTTATTGGCTTTTCCAAAATGGAAGTCCTTCATTCTAGTTAATATATAATGATCTGAAAGAAGTGAATCTTGTGGAACCTCAAAAAAATCAGGATCACCTAACCATTTGGAACGGTCGGCAAAAACTCTTCTTTCAGCTTCAATAATTAATTGAATGGTAGAATCAGAATTTGGTCCCCAATTAGTTAAAGGATAAGGTTCCATCATTTTTATAAGTTGGGCAAGGGCAATTCCTCCAGAGGAAGGAGGAGGCATACCGATGACCTTATAATTTTTATAATGACTAATTATTGGTTCTCTCCAGACGGCATTATAATTTTTCAAATCATTAAGGGTAATAATACCACCTGATTTCTTCAATGAATTCACTATTAGTTTAGCGGTTTTACCTTCGTAAAAATCCTTTGGACCAAATTTTGCGATTCTCTTCAAGGTTTTGGAAAGATCTTTTTGATATAGAATATCGCCTTCTTTATAGGGAGTTGATTTGGTAAGATATGAATTGGCTCCATTATAATGAATAAATAATTCCCTTTGTGAATTTAATCCATTTGCTTCTCTATAGGTTAAAACGATTCCATTTTTTGCCAAATCAATAGCAGGTTCTACTAAAATATTCCAAGGTAAAGACCCAAATTTTTGATGCATTTCATGCATTCCTTTAACAGTACCGGGAACACCAATAGAAAGCGAACCTAGGAAGGATTTATCTGGAATTATATTTCCAGAGGAATCCTGATACATGGTTGAATGGGCTTTTTGAGGTGCTTTTTCCCGATAATCCAAGGTAAATGAATCCCCTTTATTATCTCTATATACTAAAAAACCTCCTCCACCTATATTCCCTGCAGAAGGATGAACTACAGCAAGAGCAAAATTTACAGCAATGGCAGCATCAATAGCGTTTCCACCTTTTTGTAAAATCTCCTTTCCAATTTTTGAAGCAACCGGGTGAGTTGATACTACTGCTGCATTTTGAAAATTTAATTGTGGCTTTAATGTATTTTGTGCATTAATTAAAAAATGGCTTAATATTAAAAATAGGGTTAATTTTTTGCTCATATGTTAAATTTATTTTAAAAATTAAATATATAGAATTAAATTTGCCAAAATTTTATTTAAACAAATAAAAAATAAACCGTGGATATATTCGAAAAAGTAGTCAACAATATGGGACCAATTGGTTCTCATGCACATTATTCTCATCATTATTTTTCTTTTCCAAAATTAACTGGAGAACTTGGTCCAAGAATGACTTTTATGGGCAAGGAGATGCTTAATTGGTCATTAAACAACTATTTAGGTTTGGCTAATCATCCAGAGGTGAGAAAAGCGGATGCAGAGGCTGCTGCAGAATATGGTTTGGCATATCCAATGGGAGCTAGAATGATGTCTGGTAATTCTGATTTACATGAAGAACTAGAAGCTAAATTAGCTGCTTTTGTTGGCAAGGAAGATTCTTTCTTGTTGAATTATGGATATCAAGGTGTTATGTCTGTGGTGGAGGCTATGGTAGATCATAAAGATATTATCGTTTATGATGCGGAATCTCATGCCTGTTTAATTGACGGCATTCGCTTACACAAGGCTAAAATGGGAAGTTATTATAAATTCAATCATAATGATATGGATTCATTAAGAAAGAATTTAGAGCGAGCTACCAAGGCAGTAGAAAAGACAGGCGGAGGAATATTAGTAATTACAGAAGGGGTGTTTGGAATGTCTGGAAATGTGGGTAAAATAGATGAGGTTGTTGAGCTGAAAAAAGAATTTAACTTCCGTTTATTGGTAGATGATGCACATGGATTTGGTACTATGGGAGAAAATGGACAAGGAGTGGGAGAATATTTAAATTGTACAGAAGGAATTGATTTATATTTCTCTACTTTCGCAAAGTCTATGGCAGCTATTGGAGCATTTATAGCAGCAGACAAGGATATTATAATGTATTTAAAATATAATATGCGCTCTCAAACCTATGCTAAAGCATTGCCAATGCCTTTTGTAGTAGGAGGACTTAAGAGATTAGAATTAATTAAAAAGCACCCAGAATTAAGAGAAAAACTTTGGGAAAATGTACGTTATTTACAGAAGGGTTTAAAAGAGGCTGGTTTCGATTTAGGACAAACCAATTCTCCGGTAACTCCTGTATTTTTACATGGAGATTATGATATTGCAGCAGTTACTGCTTTAGTTAGAGATATGAGGGAAAATTTTGGAATATTTTGTTCAATTGTGGTATATCCTGTAGTACCAAGAGGACAAATTATGTTAAGAATTATTCCAACTGCAAGTCATAGTTTTGAAGACATAGAATATACCGTAAAATCCTTTTCAGAAGTACAAAAAAGACTAAAATCAGGGTATTACAAGCAATAAATTAAAAAAAATATAAAAATTTACGTTATTTTTTGAATTTTAATTTGTCTGATTATAGAATTTTACTAAATTGAACTCAAATACAAAGCATAAAAAGCTTTTAGCTAGAAATTTTTTAAAACTTTTAAATTTATTAATCATGAGCAGATTTGCACAAGTAAGAGATTTAGTAATGTCAATGGAATCAGATTTCGAAAAATTCTATGAGAAAGGAAATTCAGCAGCAGGAACTCGCGTAAGAGGTGGTTTACAGCAGTTGAAGTCATTATCTCAAGAAGTGAGAAATGAAGTTCAGTCTATGAAAAATGCTAAGAAATAATTTTCTTAAGCAAAAGAATTAAAAAAAGACCTGAAGAAGGTCTTTTTTTTTGTCTATTATTAAAACAATTCTGGATTCATTACCGTAGCAATACCATCAACCATAATTTTCCCCCTCTCCTTTTCAAATACTTGAGTAGTAATACGCGCAGTATGTTTTTGACGATCTATTTCTAAAACCTTAAATTTAAATTGGTAAACATTTCCCACATAGACAGGACGTTTAAAATCTAATTCATGCTTCATATAAATACTTCCCTTTCCTGGAAATTCCATTCCCATGATTTTACTAAAAATACTTAGAACAAATGCCCCATGAACAATTGGCTTTTTGAAGGGAGTATTTGCCGCAAATTCCTCATCCCAATGTAGGGGATTTGCATCTCCACTAACTTTAATAAATAGGTTTACATCTTCTTGTGAAAAAATATGTTCTGACTCATAAAATTCATCCACTTCCATAATAAAAATTATTTAATATTAAGATAATAAAAACAGTAATTTAAGATAACCATCAATTTACAAAAATCAATCCTTTTTTTATTAATTATCCAATTAATTATTCGAAAAAATAAAATTCTATAAAAACAATAAATGAATATTTAATTTAAAGCATTATTTCAAAAGAAAAATTTATAAAAAATTTAAAATCATTCTAAATAAATTTATAAAATACTGAAAATCAATTAATTGAATATGGGGCATAAGAATTTCCCAAAAAATACGAATAAAAAAATACGATTTTTATTCAAAATAAATAATTGAACTATTTCAAGAGAAACAAGAAATAAACTTTACTATTTTATAACAATTTTTAGGTGCAAATTTTTACTGTTTTTTTTTTGTGAAAAAATGAAAAAAAAATCAATTTTCAAGTTTGTGCAAACAATGAATTTTACTATTTTTGCTATCCCACCAAGGAAAAAAATATATCCCTATTATTTTTCTTGTACCCTAAGCATTATAGAAATTAAATTATCCCAAAATTCAAAAATTTAAAAATTTTGGGGCTAGGAAATATTAACTTTAAAAATTAAATGAGCGAACTTAAAAATTCCATTTGGAATACATGTTTAGAGGTAATTAGAAAGGAGGTTTCAGAACAAACTTATTCCACCTGGTTCGTTCCTATTAAACCATTAAAATTTGAAAATCAAACAATAACTATCCAGGTTCCATCAAGATTTTTTTATGAATGGTTAGAAGAAAATTATGTGGATGTTTTAAGGAGAGCAATTGATCAGTCTATTGGAAGACAAGGAATGTTAGAATATTCTTTACCTGTTCAGGAGGTTGAATTTGAAAAAGAAAAAAAACCACAAGTTCCAATCGCAAACCCTGGGGTAAAACCAATTTTAAATCAGGAAATAGATTCTAATTTAAATTCGCGTTATTTATTTTCTAATTTTATAGAAGGTGATTGTAATAGATTAGGAAGAGCTGCTGGATTAGCTGTAGCAAATAAACCAGGACAAACTTCATTTAATCCATTGATGATTTATGGAGGGGTAGGATTAGGGAAAACTCATTTAATCCAAGCAATAGGAAATGAGGTAAAGAAAAAGAATAAAAACTTCAAAGTTTTATATGTTTCAACTGAAAATTTTACGAATCAATTTGTGAATTCAATAAGAAATAATTCAATTGAAGCATTTACATCCTTTTATTTAAATATAGACACCCTTATAATTGATGATGTTCAATTTTTAAGTGGAAAAGAGAAGACTCAAGAAATATTCTTCAATATTTTCAATCATTTACACCAAACTGGCAAGCAAATCATTTTGTCGTCTGATCGTCCACCAAAAGATTTAGTAGGCTTAGAGGATCGCTTATTGAGTAGATTTAAATGGGGATTAACTGCTGATTTACAGCATCCGGATTATGAGACCAGAAAAGTAATCTTAGAAAGGAAAACCAAATCGGAAGGTATAGATATTTCAAAAGACATTATTGAATATATCGCTAAAAATGTAGACACAAATGTGCGAGAATTGGAGGGCGTAATAATTTCAATTATTGCAAATGCTACTCTAACAAACGCTGAGATTGATCTTGATCTAGCAAAAATGACTTTAGAAAATATAATTGAAAGAAAAGAAAAGCAATTAAATCAAGAGTCTATATTAAATGAGGTAGCAAGGTATTTTGGGGTAGAGAAAGATAAGATTTTATCTAAATGTAGGAAGAAGGAACATGTGCATCCTCGACAAGTTGCCATGTTTTTAATAAAAGATTTGACAAATACTCCTTTAAAGAATATTGGGGAATATTTTGGAGGGAGAGATCATTCAACAGTGATTCATTCAATTCAAACGATTACTGATGAATTAGAAAAAAATAAGTCTACAGAAAAAAATCTAAAAAAACTGATTGAAAATTTAATAGGAGCAAATTAATTTTTTCAAAAGGAATAAAAAAAAGGTCAGATTAATATCTGACCTTTTTTTATAGTTTAAAAGAATGCTATTCTTTCTCTTCTTTAATTGAAGCGGCATTACCTTTTACTGTTTCACGAATTTTCGTTTCCAATTCTTCCATTAATTCAGGATTATCCTTAATTAATTCCTTAACAGAATCTCTCCCCTGTCCTAATCTATTTCCGGCATAGGAGAACCATGAACCTGATTTTTCAACAATATTCAAATCCACTCCTAAATCCAGAATCTCACCAGCCTTTGAAATACCTTCTCCATACATGATATCAAATTCTATAACTTTGAATGGAGGAGCCATTTTGTTTTTCACTACTTTTACTCTCGTTCTATTACCAGAAACATTATCTGCAGATTCTTTAATTTGTCCGATACGTCTAATATCTAAACGAACTGAACTGTAGAATTTAAGGGCATTACCACCAGTAGTCGTTTCAGGACTTCCAAACATTACGCCTATTTTATCTCTCAACTGGTTGATAAAAATACAAGTACAGGCAGTTTTAGAAATTGTACCTGTTAGTTTTCTAAGGGCTTGGCTCATTAATCGAGCTTGAAGACCCATTTTTGAATCACCCATTTCACCTTCAATTTCCGCTTTAGGAACCAAAGCAGCAACAGAATCTATAACGATAATATCGATTGCTCCAGAGCTAATTAAATGTTCAGCAATTTCAAGGGCTTGTTCTCCATTATCAGGCTGTGAAATCAATAAATTCTCAATATCAATCCCTAATTTTTCAGCATAATTTTTATCAAAAGCATGTTCAGCATCAATAAATGCTGCAATACCACCATTTTTCTGTGCTTCAGCAATACAATGCATGGTAAGGGTTGTTTTTCCAGATGATTCTGGTCCATAAATCTCTATAATTCTTCCTCTTGGCATCCCTCCTATTCCTAAAGCTAAATCTAAACCTAATGAACCTGTAGAGATTACTGGTACATCAATCACTTTGGAATCAGATAATTTCATTACCGTTCCTTTCCCATAAGCTTTATCTAATTTTTCTAAAGTTGTTTGAAGTGCTTTTAATTTCTCACTCGAGACATTTTTTTGCCCTAATTCTTGCTTGGCCATATTGAATAGATTTATTTATACGTTAGAATAACAAAAATATTAAATTGCTTGAATAAATCTAAACAATTTATTGATAATATGCTTAAGGAAATTTTAATTTGTGTTTATGTATTGTAAAACCCGAATAATTACCAGTTTTATTATTATTTTATTTTGCCAATTCGGACAAAGTCAATCCCTAATTGAAAAGCATTTGGGTGAGAAAATGAGATTTCGAATCCACTATGGTTTTATAAATGCCGCTGAAGCATTCATCAGCACTGATTTAAATAATGGAGAAAAAGGAGTGAAAATAAATGTAGTTGGACAATCTACAGGTGTTTTTGCCTTATTAAGTCCTGTTCAGGATGAATGGCATGCTATTTTAAATCCTAAAACTTGGAAACCCTATAAAACCTCTTTCAAAAAAAGAGAAATCAATTATCGAAAATCCCAAAATGCTGAATATGACTATAAAAAAGGAGTTATTTTGGTGGAGGATAAACGAAAAAAAATTGAGGAAAAAATTTATCCATTGGAAGACGACATCAATGACATGTTGGGTGTCTATGCGGAAATTCGAAATGAAGATTTTTCCAATTGGTATTCAGGTAAAAAAATTCCAAAGAAAATTTTTCTCGAGGAAAAAAACTATGACCTTTTTTTTATCGTAAAAGGAAAAGATGAAATAAAAATTAATAAAAATAATATACCCTCAAAATTATTAATCATCCAATTTCCAAAAAATAGTTTTTTATCGGATAAGGAAGATATTCGTTTATGGGTTTCCGATGATGAACATCATATTCCTTTAAAAATCGAAGTAGAATTAAGTATTGGACATCTATCCATTGATTTGGAGGAATATTTTATTAAGGACAAGAAAATTTATTGAGCCTTGGCTAATCCTTCTTTATATCTTTCAACAACTCGTTTTTTTGCAATATCATGATCAACAATTGGCCTTGGATAGGTAAATTCTTGGAATTCGGGAACCCATTTTTTAATGTATTTTAAATCAGGATCAAATTTTTGAGTTTGAAGGCTAGGATTAAATACTCTAAAATAAGGTGCGGCATCACAACCAGAACCCGCCGCCCATTGCCAACCACCATTATTGGATGAGAATTCATAATCCAAAAGTTTCTCTGCAAAGTAAGCCTCTCCCCATCTCCAATCAATCAATAAATCCTTTATTAAAAAACTAGAAACAATCATCCTAACACGATTATGCATATGTCCGGTAGCATTCAATTCGCGCATTCCGGCATCGATGATTGGGAAACCGGTTTGACCAGTTTTCCATGCCTCAAATAAAATTTCATTATTATCCCATTGAATAAAATCGTATTCTTTTCTAAAGGAAAGACCTTGATTTATATGTGGAAAATTAAAGGTGATATTAAAATAAAAATCTCTCCAAATTAATTCATTTAAATATTTTTCAGAAACATGCATTACATTTTGAACTAATTGTCGGATTGAAACCGTGCCGAATCTTAAATGCACGGAGAGCCTAGTTGTACCATTGATACTAGGGATATCTCTGGTATTTTCATAATTTCTGACCAAATCTAAATTCAGGGAATTAGTTGGAATTGAAATATCTGAATAATTAAAACCAATAGATTCTAATTTAGGGAAAGGAAAATTTTCTTGATAAAAATTTGAATAATTTTCAGAAGGATAATTAATAATTGGATTTTGATTTAAAACTTCCTTCCATTTTCTTGAATAAGGAGTAAATACGGTGTATGGCGTATTTTGTCCAGACAAAATCTCTTTCTTTTCAAAAATTACTTGGTCTTTGAAAGTCTTGAATCCTATACCATTTTGAGAAAGAAATTCTTTGATTTGAGAATCTCTTTGAATGGCATACCCCTCATAATCATGATTCGTGTAAACATTTTCAATAGAAAACTTTTGAATTAAAAATTGAAAGGCCTCTATTGGCTTTTTATGAAGGACCAAAATACTAGAACCTGTCGATTGGAGTTGATGATTAATTTTTTCCAATTCTTGGTAAATAAAGCTTACTCTTGGATCTTTTAAATCTTGTAAATTTTCAAGAATGGATGGATCAAAGATAAAAATCGGCAAAACAGTCTTAGATTCTTTCAAAGATTCGTATAAACCGTGATTATCAAATAGTCTTAGATCTCGTCTAAACCAAAACAGATTAATTTTTTCCATACCTTAAAAATATAAAAATTGAACTATTTTTATGAATAAATGTTTGATTTTTCTTGACAACCCCTAGTTTGAAAATGTATATTTGTAAATTGTAGGTTTTCTACACTCTTTTTATTCATTAAAATTCTTTAAAATGAAATTATCTGAATTCAGATTTGAACTACCCAGCGAATTAATTGCCCTAAATCCAACTTATAATAGAGAAGATTCTAGAATGATGGTTGTAAACCGTGCAGCAGGCACGATTGAACACAAAAAATTTACAGACATCATTGAATATTTTGGTGAAGGCGATGTAATAGTTACGAATAATACCAAAGTATTCCCAGCAAGACTTTATGGAAATAAAGAAAAAACTGGTGCTAAAATAGAAGTATTCTTATTGAGAGAATTGAATAGAGAGCATCGTTTATGGGATGTTTTGGTTGATCCTGCTAGAAAAATTCGTGTTGGAAACAAATTATATTTTGGTGATTCAGATTTAGTTGCAGAGGTAATTGACAATACCACTTCAAGAGGAAGAACGATTCGTTTTCTGTATGATGGAGACCATGATGAGTTAATGCAAGCGATTCATGAATTAGGAGAAACACCCCTTCCAGATGAAATTCGTTTTAAAAGAGAGGCTAATGAAGAAGATAGAGAAAGATTTCAAACCATATTTGCTGAACATGTTGGAGCAGTAGTGGCTCCTACCGCTGGATTACACTTCTCAAAAATTGTTATGAGAAGAATGGAATTAGCAGGATGTTCATTTACTCCAATTACTTTACATATTGGATTAGGTTCCTTCAGACAGGTAGACGTAGAAGATTTAACAAAACATAAAACAGATTCAGAACAGTTTTTTATCAATGATGAAACTTGCAAACAAGTAAATCAGGCATTAACAGAGAAAAAGAAGGTATTGGCAGTAGGAACAACTACATTAAAGGCCTTGGAATCCTCTGTAAGTGCAGCAGGAACTTTAAAACCAATTGAGAGCTGGACGGATAAATTTATTTTTCCACCCTATGAATTTAAAATCCCAAATGCTTTATTAACGAATTTTCATTTACCAGAATCTATATTATTGATGATGACATCAGCATTTGGAGGTTATGAATTAATACAAAAAGCGTATCAGGAGGCAATTAAGGAAAAATATCGTTTCTTTAGTTATGGAGATGTTATGTTAATCATTTAATTCATGAAAAAGTATGCAATAATCGTGGCGGGAGGATCTGGAAGCAGAATGAAATCGGAAGTTCCAAAGCAATTTCTTATTTTAAAGGATAAACCTATATTATTGCATACTATTGAAAAATTCACTTCATTAGGAGAAATTAAAATCATCGTTGTTCTTCCAAAGAATCAAATAAGTTATTGGGTAAATTTATGTTCAAAATTTACTGTTCCAGAACATGAAATTGTTGCAGGTGGAGAAACCCGTTTTCATTCCTCTCAAAATGGAATAAATGCATTAAATGAATACGAAGAAGGGATAGTAGCCATTCACGATGGAGTTCGTCCTTTGGTAACAAAAGATGTCTTGGAAAACGCCTATAATTTAGCTGAAGAAAAAGGCACAGCTGTGGTAGCCGTAGAATCGAAAGATTCTATTAGAATATGGAATCCTAATTCAGATGAATATGAATCGGTTGATAGAAATTCAATCCGTTTAATTCAAACTCCTCAGGTATTTAAAAAATCAATTTTAGAATCAGCTTTTGAGTTACCCTATAAATCAAAATTTACAGATGATGCGAGTGTTGTTGAAGAATTTGGTTCTCCAATATTTTTATCAGAAGGTAATTATCAAAATATAAAAATTACCACTCCTGAAGACTTACAGCTTGCAGAAATCATCTTAAAAGAAAAATAAAATAATGAATAAAATCTGGGAATCAATAGGAAATTTCATATTATCAAATAAAAAGAGTCTATTGATTTTTATTGGAATAATGACCCTAGTGGCTGGATATTTTTCAAGTCGAACTCAAATGAGTTATGAACTGGCAAAGATCCTTCCTAAGGACAATCCAAATTTTCAAATTTATGAGAATTTTAAATCAAAATTTGGAGAAGATGGATCGGTTATGGTCATTGCTATTGAAAATGAAGAATTGTTTAAGCCAAAGGAATTTAAATCTTGGAAGAAACTTTCAGACACTATTTCCAAATTGGAAGGAATAAAAAATGTTTTATCCATTGCCACTGCACCTGAATTATATATAGATGGAGATAAAATAAAAAGTAAAAAAGCTTGGGAGGATAGCCTATCCATTAACCAAAGTAATTTGAATTTATTTAAATCGAAAATAAAAAAACTTCCAATCTATAAAGAATTTCTTTATACAAAAGATTTTAAGGTCCATTTAATGATGATTACCTTGGATCAAAAGACGATAAATGATAAAGGAAGAATTTTATTAGTAAACGAAATCAAGGGCATTGGAAAGAATTATTCAGAATTAACTGGTCATGACCTACATTATTCAGGCATGCCTTATATTCGAACGGAGATGACAGCTCAGGTTACCAAGGAATTATTTATGTTTCTTGGGCTAGCTATTTTAATAAGTTCAATCATTTTATTTTATTTTTTCCGTTCTATTTCAGTCGTTCTTTTCTCCTTATTAGTAGTTGTAATAGGGATACTTTCCTCCTTGGCTACCATTGTAATATTGGGTTATAAAATCACCTTATTATCTGGATTAATTCCTCCATTAATTGTAATTATTGGAATACCAAATTCAATATTTTTATTAAATAAATATCATGAAACTTTTTTAATAACGAATAATAAGGAAATTTCATTATTTGAAAGTATTTCAAAAGTAGGAAGAACTTTATTCCTAGCCAATTTAACAACAGCCATCGGTTTTGGGGTTTTTGCCTTCACGGGATCAGCCTTATTAGTTGAATTTGGAATTGTTGCATCAGTGAATGTTATGGTAACATTCTTCAATTCTTTGATTTTAATACCTATTATATTTAGTTACCGTAAAAATCCTGAAGAAAAAGATTTGGCTCATTTCGAATCCAAAAAAATCAATAAAATCTTAAATCAGATTGAATTATGGATTATGGAAAGGAGAAAAATTATTTATTCGATTGTAGGAATCGTTTTCATTCTTTCCATTTATGGAATTTATCAAATAAAAACAATTGGATATATTGTAGATGATTTACCAGAATCAAATTCAATTTACAAGGATTTAAAATTCATCGAAAAGAATTTTAAAGGGGTAATGCCCTTTGAAATTTCTGTAGAAGCAAATTCAGGAAAAATATTATCCTCTGCAGACCTACTTACAAAAATCCGATTAGTAGAAAAAGAAATTAAAAATTACCCAGAATTTACCAAAGGATTATCCATACTTACAGCGATGTCTTATTTGAATCAAGTAATTCATGAGGGAAAACCGCAGTATTTTAGAATTCCTGGCTTAAATGATTTAAAGAAGATTAAATCTTATAGTGGATCAATAGCAGAATCCGGGGCAAGTTTTAATGGTTTCGTGGATTCCTCCCAAAGATTTACACGTATAAGTTTCCAAATGCAAGATGCAGGTACTGTCCGCACTAAAGAAATATTTTCTAAATTACAACCTAAAGTAGATTCCATTTTCCTTTATGATGTAAAATCAGGTCGATATTTGAAGCCAGAAAATAAAAATGCTTATAAGGCCGTAATTACAGGAAATTCCGTAATTAATTCACTTCAAACTGAATATTTAGAGAAAAATTTATTAGAAAGTACAATTTTTGCGATTATCCTTATCTGTTTAATAATGGCATCCTTATTTAGGTCATGGAAAATGACTTTAATATCCACTTTACCAAGTTTGATACCTTTAAGTATAACAGCTGGATTAATGGGATATTTTGGGATTGCCCTTAAACCAAGTACTATATTAATTTTTTCCATAGCTTTTGGAATATCAAGTGATGGAACCATTTATTTCTTGACCAGATATAAGGATGAATATTTAAAATCAAATAATATTAAGGAGGCGGTGCAGAAAACTATTCAGCAAACTGGGGTTTCGATGTTTTATACTGTAATGATTTTATTTTTTGGATTTTTCATTTTTGCAGCTTCTGATTTTAAGGGGACCCAGGCCCTTGGAATATTATTATCTGTTACTTTATTAATGGCCATGATTTGTAATTTAATTCTATTACCTGCCTTTTTAATGGGATTAAGTAAGAAAGAATATAAAAATTTATTAGAAGATTAAAATGGAAAATTCAGCCAAAATTTATACAATTGAATTCTGGTTATTATGCCTGAGTAATTTTTTATTCAGTGCTTCCTTTTCCATGATTATCCCTGAATTACCAGACTACCTTGCCTCTTTAGGAGGAAAGGAATATATTGGCTATATAATTTCATTATTTACCCTAGCAGCAGCCATAAGTAGGCCTTTCTCAGGTAAATTAACGGATAAAATTGGAAGAGTGCCTATCATGGCATTTGGATCATTAGTATGTTTTTTATTAGGTGGACTTTACCCGGCAGTTCATACTGTGGCTGGATTTTTAATTTTACGATTTTTTCATGGGTTTTCTACAGGTACTAAACCAACGGCAACAGCGGCTTATGTGGCGGATTTAATCCCTACCAACAGAAGAGGTGAAGCACAAGGAATGTTGGGTATTTTTACTGCAACAGGAATGTCGATTGGTCCGGCTTTAGGAGGATTCATGGCACATCAATTTGGTATCAATCCAATGTTTTATACTTCCTCAGTAGCAGCATTATTATCTATCGCCATATTATTAAGTTTAAAAGAAAGTTTACCTGAGAAAAAAAGAAGAAAATTCAGTTTCAAATATTTTCGAATAGGAATACAGGATATTCTTGAGCCAAGAGTGATCCATATTTTTTGGATATTTTTATTGATGACTTTTTCATCTGGCGTAATTCATACCATCATACCGGATGTTTCTAAATTAGCAGGATGGAGTAATAAAGGCTTATATTTTTCTATTTATACGGTTGCTTCCATATTAATTCGATTTGGTTTTTCTAAATTATCAGACCAAAAAGGAAGAATTCCCGTATTGAAATACTCCATGATTTTATTATTTATTTCAATGGCTATTTTAGCAATAAAGATAAACACCTTTACAATCGTTACTTCCGCAATTTGTTTTGGTTTTTCGTATGGATTCAATACTCCTACCGTTTCTGCTTGGGCAAATGATTTAGGACATAAATATCGAATGGGGAGAGCTATGTCTACCGTTTATATGGCTTTAGAAATTGGTATTGGTATAGGTGCAATATTTACAGGATGGGTTTATAAAGGAAATATTGATAATATTAAATACCCATTTGCGCTTGCTGCATTTTTAATTTTAATTACCTTTATATATCTAAATATTTTAGGAAAACGTGGAGACAATGGATTTTATAGAATTTCTAAATAAGAAGAACATAGACCCTGAAAAGTTCCAAAAAAATGATTTGGAATTATATTTAGACTGGGAAAATTCTTTTTCCCAAATGAGTGAAAATTCCTTTACGCTTCAAAAAAAATTTTCAATCAATAAAATTAGAAGAAAATATCAAAAGCCTTTCGAATCTTAAACAAGATTTGTAAATTAGAATTTTCTAAATCTAATTTATAAATCATGAATCATAATCGAAGAAAATTCATTCGAACTTTAAGTTTATCCTCTGCCCTTCTATACGGTTTAGATCCCAATAAATCCTATGGTCATTCTCTAGAGGAAGAATTAAAAAAAATACGTATATCTGAAAATGATAAAATCAGAATTGGCTTAATAGGTTGTGGAATTATTGGACATTATGATGCCCAAACTGCATTAAAAGTTCCAGGAGTTGAATTAATTGCAGTTGCCGATTTATACGACGAGCGTCTTACCAGAGCAAAAGAAAAATGGGGAAAAGAAATATTTACCACGAGAGATTATAAAGAAATTCTTCAAAGAAAGGACATCGATGCTGTTTTAATATGTACGCCAGACCACTGGCATGATACTATTTCTATTGATGCAATGAATGCAGGGAAGCATGTATATTGTGAAAAACCAATGGTGCAACAAGTGGAAGAGGGATTTGAAGTAGTAAAAGTAGCAAAAAAGACTGGTAAGGTTTTTCAAGTAGGTAGTCAACGTGCTTCCTCAGTGGTTTCCTGGGAGGCTAAAAAATATTTTGATGAGGGAATAATTGGGGATATTACCTATGCAGAGGCTTACACAGATCGATCAACCGCGAATGGTGCTTGGCAATATACCCTTCCAAAAGGAGCATCTGAAAAAAATATTGATTGGGAAACCTTTTTAAAAGATACCCCAAAAATTCCATTTGACCCAATTCGTTTTTTTAGATGGAGAAATTTTAAGGCTTATGGTACAGGAGTTGCTGGGGATTTATTTGTTCATAATTTTACTGGACTCCATACGATCACCTCAAGTTTAGGACCAACAAAAATTTATGCTCAGGGAGCATTAAATTATTGGAAGGATGGAAGAGATTCTTATGATATTTTAACAGGTTTTATGACCTACCCAAAAACAGAGGCTCATAATCAATTTCAATATATGACCCGAGTAAATCTGGCTGATGGTGCCGGAGGAGGAGAAAAAACAGTTTTAGTTGGAACTGAGGGTGTTATTTCAATTAGGGAAAATGGAATAGAAATCAATTCATTTAAAAGGCCAAAGGTTCCTAGTATCGGTGGTTATGATTCATTAGAATCTTATCCCAAAGCCATGCAAGAGGAATTACTAAAAGAATATAATGCCAAATATGGTCCGGAAGACACCAAGGGTAAATTTAATGAGAAAATCACTTTCCAAACCGAAAGAGGTTATGATTCAAGACTAGACCATTTTATTAAATTCTTTGATTCAATAAGAAATGGGACTCCGGTATTTGAAGATGCAGTCTTCGGGCTACGTGCAGCTGCCCCTTCTGTTTTATCCAACAAATCCGTGGAGGAAGAAAGGGTAATCAATTGGGATCCTGTGAATTTAAAATTAATTTAATTTTTTACGTTGTTCGCGAACATTTGGATCAGCAATGAAGTCATCATATGTCATTAGCTTATCCAAATGTTCTTTTTTACCAATTTCAATTATTCTATTGGCAACAGTTTGGGTAAGTTGGTGGTCATGACTATTGAAAAGAATTGTTCCAGGAAATTCAGCCATTCCATTGTTTAATGCTGTGATAGATTCCAAATCTAAGTGATTGGTTGGTTGATCAAACAACAAAACATTTGCTCCTGAAAGCATCATTCTAGAAAACATACAACGTTGTTTTTCACCACCAGATAAAACAGTAGATTTCTTTAAAGCTTCATCTCCAGAGAATAGCATCCTACCTAAAAAGCCTCTAATGAATGATTCATCCTTTTCAGCTGAATATTGCCTTAGCCAATTAACCAAATCCATTGAAGAATCTTTGAAAAAGTCAGCATTGTCATTTGGTAAATAAGACTGAGAGGTAGTAACACCCCAATTATAAGAACCAGCGGTGGCTTTTATTTTGCCAGAAAGTATATCAAACAGTGCAGTGATAGACAAAGAATTGTCAGAAAGCACGGCAATTTTATCTCCTTTATTTACGGTAAATGACAAGTTTGAAAATAATTCTTCGCCATCTTCAGAAACAGCGGAAAGATTTTCTACTTTTAATAATTGGTCTCCTGCTTCTCTATCAGGTTTAAAATTAATGAAGGGATATTTTCTAGAAGAAGGTTTTATATCTTCTACTTGAAGTTTATCTAACATTTTCTGGCGAGCAGTAGCTTGTTTAGACTTAGCAACATTGGCAGAAAATCTACGAATAAATTCCTCTAATTCTTTTCGTTTTTCTTCTGTTTTCTTGTTTTGATCAGAACGTTGACGAGCTGCAAGTTGAGAAGATTCATACCAGAAAGTATAATTTCCTCCATATAATTGAATTTTTCCGAAATCTAAATCGGCAATATGGGTACAAACATTATCCAAGAAATGTCTGTCGTGAGAAACTACAATAACGGTATTTTTAAAATTTTGAAGAAAGCCTTCTAGCCACATAATTGAATCTATATCCAAATTATTTGTAGGTTCATCCAACAATAAAATATCAGGATTACCAAAAAGGGCTTGGGCTAAAAGAACTTTAACTTTATCAGAGCCATTTAAATCTTTTAATAAGGAATAATGAAATGATTCATGAATTCCTAAGCCAGAAAGCATTGATGCAGCCTCAGACTCAGCCTCCCATCCATTCATTTCTGCAAATTCTGCTTCTAATTCTGCAGCTTTATTACCATCTTCTTCAGAGAAATCCTCTTTTAAGTAGATGGCATCTTTTTCTTGCATTAAATCGTATAAACGCTTGTTACCCATTATCACAGTCTGTAAAACAGGTGTTTCTTCGTATTCAAAATGATTTTGCTTTAAAATAGACATTCTTTCTCCTGGATTCATAGAAATAGAACCCGTTTGCGAATCTAATTCGCCAGAAAGAATTTTTAAAAAAGTAGATTTTCCAGCACCATTAGCACCGATTAGTCCGTAAATATTTCCTTCAACGAATTTAATATTTACTTCTTCGAATAAAACCCTTTTACCAAATCTAAGAGATACGTTTGAAACTTGAAGCATAGTTTTTTAAATTAAGGTGCAAAATTAAACTTTTTAATTTAGAATTAATAATTAGAAATTAAGAATTCATGAAGTTTAAATAATTAATTCAATTTTAGTAAATTTGATTTAATATGAATAAAGACCAGAAAAATAAAATTAAAATAAGTCTTTCAAGGGATTCTATTTATCTTGGAATAAATAATTTCTCGGAGGAAGGAGTACTTGTAAATTGGTCTGATGCATTAAACCTTTATCATATTTTTGAAAAGGAATTTGGAATAAAGAAAAATACCATAAAAAAAATCGAGGTATTAATTCATGATTCTTGTTTTATTTTAATTCCAGATGAATTCCAGGATGAATTATATCATATTTCTATGATGGAGATTGCCTTAGGGGAAGAATTAATGAAGAACAAGGAAATTCATACAAATTATTGTAAGAATATTGAAGCGACCTTAAATTTTGGAATATTAAGTAATTGGAAAGATTTAATTTCTTTAGAGTTTCCATTGGCAGAAATTAAATACAAACATCCTTTGGCAGAATATCTTAAGAAATTGGGAAAAGAAGATTGTTTTCAAATAAAATTCCATCCAAATTTCATGTATATTTTGTTGCAATTAGGAGGAAAACTCGAAATAGCGAATTATTTTGAATTTAGCTCTAGCTTGGAATTAGCTTATTATTTACATGCTATTCGTGAAGAATATGGTATTGAGACAAATTCAGCTATATTTGAATACGAAGGAATTGAAAATTTAAGTTCTGAAATTCAAAAGGAATTAAAAGAACTAAATATTTATCTAAACTCACCTATTCATGAATAAAAAAATTGCCTTTTTCCCAGGTTCATTTGATCCTTTTACAAAGGGACATGAGGATATTGTCTTGAGGGCTTTAAACCTATTTGATGAGATCATTATTGGAATTGGGCACAATTCTAATAAATCAAGATATTTCACCGTTGAAAAAATGAAAAAAGGAATTGAAAAGGCCTTTGCTGGAAAACCTGTGAGTGTGGTGGTTTATAAAGATCTTACTGCGAATATTGCAATTAAACTTGGTGCAAATTTTATATTAAGGGGTTTAAGAAATACAACTGATTTTGAATATGAAAACTCTATTTCACAAGTAAATAGAAATTTAAGTGG
This sequence comes from uncultured Cytophagales bacterium, assembly GCA_964626405.1. Lineage (GTDB taxonomy): Bacteria > Bacteroidota > Bacteroidia > Cytophagales > Spirosomataceae > CAZVFE01. The sequence continues at coordinate 30,816 of CAZVFE010000003.1, forward strand.
TCATTTAGAAACTATTTTTTTAATCACTTCCCCTTCCCTAGCTCCCATTTCATCTACAATTGTAAGAGAGATTCATAAATTTGGATCCTCTATAGAAGAATATATTCCTTATAAATTGGAGGATTTGGATTGATTTACATAAGCCATTTGGATCACATAGCGAATGGAAGAAAAGGTATTTTTCATTACTTCCTGAAAATCCTCAGGATTTTTCCATTCCACTTTTTCGATACCTTCTTCTTTTTGAGGAATTAAATTTTCATTATTCCCCTTCATATAATACCATTTTGTACGTTTCAAAACCCTTTTCCCTTTCATGGAATAAGTATGATAAGTTGTACAAATCTTAGAGAGAATTTCAACATCTACATTACATTCCTCTTTTATTTCTCTAACAGCACAAATTCTTGAAGTCTCTCCTTTCTCCATCTTACCCTTAGGAATATCCCATTTATTCAAACGAAATATAAATAAAGATTGACCTAAATCATTTTGCACAATTCCTCCCGCAGCCTTTACTAATTCATAAAAATTGAATATTTCTTTTTTTACCAAATTAATATCATCGACTAGAATATAGAGAGAGGTAAAGTTCTTTGTAAGTTCACCATGTAGGGAATTAAATAGTTTTTCTACAAGATCTTTATTGAAATTAATTATTAGGGTATTACCTTTAAAATCAGTGGCTTTAATAGGACCTAACCGAGCATCAATAATGGATTGGAAATCTTCCTCTTGAATAACATTGTTTTTATCCTTTATCCCAAAGATACGGATGGGTTTATCGTCTATAAAAATAATCATATATTGAAATTTACCCGAAATTATAAAATTCCTTCAAGATTATTAACAAAATTACTTATTTTTGTTTAATCAAACAGGAAAAATGGAAAGTAATACATTATCTCAAGAAGTAGCCCAAAATTTATTAAAAGTTGAAGCAATAAAATTAAGACCGGATAATCCTTTTAAATGGTCTTCTGGATGGAACTCTCCTATTTATTGCGATAATCGTATATCCTTATCTTATCCTTCAATCAGATCTTATATTAAATCTGGCCTATCAGCATTAATAAAAGGATATTATTCGGATTGCGAGGTAGTAGCAGGAGTGGCAACAGCAGGCATCGCCCAAGGAGCCTTAGTAGCAGATTTTCTGGAACTTCCCTTTTGTTATGTTCGTCCAGAACCAAAAAAACATGGAATGGGAAATCAAATTGAAGGAAGAATTGAAAAAGGTCAAAAAGTAGTTTTAGTGGAAGATTTAATTTCTACTGGAGGATCTTCTTTAAAAGCTGCAGATGCTTTAATTGAAGCTGGTGCAGAGGTATTGGGAATTGTTGCTATATTCAGTTATGGATTTCAGGTTGCAGATGATAATTTCGCTGAAAAAAACCTAAGTTTTTATACTTTAAGCGATTATAATACTTTAATAGAAGAGGCTGTAAAATTAAATTATGTTACTGAACCTCAATTAGTGACCTTGCAAGATTGGAGAACAAATCCGTCTGAATGGAAATTAAATTAATCGACATTTATTACCAGGTAATAATTTAAGATATCCCAAAATTTCTAATTGAATAATCAAGGCGAAAATTTGGGATATTTTTATTCCTAAATTAGTAGAAATATTTTCAAGTGCGTCTTCTTTTTTCTCCATAAGATATCGCATAATTTCAATTTGATTGGAATCTAAACCGTTAAAATTAATTTCTAAGGTCTTTTTTTTGTGGGGCTCCAAACCAAGATCCCAGTTCATCCATTCAAACATTTTGATTGGGTTTAAATAAAGTGCAGCTTTATTTTCAAAAATCAATTTATTACATCCCTCAGAATAGGTTTTATTTAAATCTCCTGGAACAGCAAATACCTCACGATTATAAGAATTAGCTATATCTGCAGTAATTAATGCTCCCCCTTTACTTGCTGCTTCAATAACTACTACCAAATCAGACATTCCAGCTATTATTCTATTTCTCATCGGGAAAAATCGAGGATCTGGTTTTGTACCCCATGGATGTTCAGAGAGAATCCCTCCTAATTCAATTATTTTATCCAGATATTTTTTATGCGAATAAGGATATACATGATCCAATCCTCCTGCCATTATTGCGAAATTGGGCAAGTTCATTTCATTACAAATTTTATGCATAGTAATATCAATACCATAGGCAAATCCTGAAATAAAATTGATATTTTGATTTTGTGAATAAACAAGTAATTCATTTGTTATCCTTTCACCATAATCTGTGGATTTCCTAGTACCAACAATCGCGATAGAACGAGGTGAAAAATTCAAATTCTCTCCCTTTGCATAAATTATAATTGGTGAATCTATACAGGACTTTAATCTTTCAGGATAATTTTCATCCAAAAAGAAAAATATTTTCAAGTCATTTTTCATTGAATCTTGAAAAATTTTTTCTGCTGACTTAAGATAGGATTTTTGAGAAATGGTTTTGGCTAAGACAGGACCAATATCTGGAACTTTTAATAATTGTTGATATTTTTTTGAAAATAATTCATTAATCGTACCGAAATGAGCGATTAATTTTCTCGCCGTCTGATTTCCAACTCCCGGAATTTGTGATAATGCAATTTGATAAATTCGTTCTTCCTCCTTTTCCACTGGCATAGGTATTTATGCCAATTTAAGAATTTATTTAGAGATTTCTTCTTTTAAATTCTCTAAAAAAGTACGAATATCAGTTAACTGAAGAATTAAATCCTTTTTGTTATTGGTTTTATTTGGATTTTCTTTCAAGGCTTTCTTAGCCCCTTCAATACTCATTTTCTGAATTTTAAGTAAATAATGAATCTCTTTGATTATTTCAATATTTTGTGGCGTATATTTACGAATTCCAGTAGAGCTTCTTTTTGGGCTTAATTGTTCAAATTGGGACTCCCAATAGCGGATATTGGATTCCTTTACCTTGAATTCCTGAGCAACTTCTTTAATTGAGTAGTAATTTTTAGTGTATTCCATCCCTACAATAGATTATTTTCGTAATTTTGGAGATTAAAATTAAAGTTGAAAAAAATATTTAACAAAATAAAATGACTTCGAAAGAAATCCGTCAACAATTTTTAGACTTTTTTAAATCAAAAGGACATTTAATCGTACCATCTGCACCCTTAGTTGCAAAAAATGATCCAACCCTGATGTTTAATAATTCAGGAATGGCTCAATTTAAGGATTTCTTTTTAGGAAATGGCAATCCACCTTCTAAAAGAATTGCAGATACCCAAAAATGTTTAAGGGTATCCGGTAAACATAATGACTTGGAAGATGTAGGTTTTGATACCTATCATCATACTATGTTTGAAATGCTAGGTAACTGGTCTTTTGGAGATTATTTTAAAAAAGAGGCCATTGCTTGGTCTTGGGAATTGTTAACGGAGATTTATAAATTACCGAAAGACAGAATATATGTTTCTGTTTTTGGAGGAGATGAAAAAGATGGAGTTCCTTTTGATAAAGAAGCATTTGATATTTGGAATGAAATAGTTGATGAAGACAGAATAATTCTTGGAAATAAAAAAGACAATTTCTGGGAGATGGGAGAAACAGGCCCATGTGGACCTTGTTCTGAAATTCATATCGATTTAAGAGATCAAACGGAAGTAGATAAAATTCCAGGAAAAAATCTTGTTAATGCAGATCATCCACAGGTTATTGAAATTTGGAACAATGTATTTATGCAATTTCAAAGAATGGCAGATGGCTCATTAGTTAATTTACCTGCCAAACATGTGGATACAGGAATGGGCTTTGAAAGGTTATGTATGGCCATTCAAGGTAAACAATCCAACTATGATACAGATGTTTTCCAAGATACCATTGCCCATATTGCCAAAAAAGCAGGGAAAACCTACGGAAAAGAGGAGAAAGCTGATATAGCCATGAGAGTAATCTCCGATCACATTCGGGCGATTGCATTCTCCATTGCAGATGGACAATTACCTTCCAATGCAAAAGCAGGATATGTAATTAGAAGAATTTTAAGAAGAGCCGTGAGATATGGTTATTCTTATTTAAATTTCAAAGAACCCTTTCTTTTTGAATTAATTCCTTTGTTATGCAAACAATTTGAAGGAGTGTTCCCGGAATTAATTTCTCAAGAAGCCTTTGTGGCAAAAGTAATTCAGGAGGAGGAAACAGCCTTTTTAAGAACACTTTCAACTGGATTGATTCGCCTAGATAAACTAATTGATGAAGCCAAACAAAAGGGACTTACAGAATTGATTGGAGAAGAAGTTTTTGAATTGAATGATACCTTTGGGTTCCCTGTGGATTTAACAGCTCTTATTGCTAAAGAAAAAGGCATGGGGATAGATGAAAAAGGATTTGAAAAAGCTTTGCATGAACAAAAAAACAGATCAAGAAAGGATGCAACTACCTCCTCTACTGATTGGATTATATTAGTTGATGATAATTCAGTTGAATTTTTAGGCTATGAGGAAAATCAAACCCAAACACAGGTTTTAAAATACCAAAAGGTTGAAAATAAATCAGGGAAGCAATTTAAAATTGTTTTAGCCTCAACCCCATTTTATGCAGAATCAGGGGGACAAATTGGAGATACTGGTACCTTAACTTTTATGCCATCTGGAATTTCAGTAAAAGTAATCGATACGAAAAAAGAAAATGATTTAATTATTCATATTATTTCCGATCCAAAATTTGAATCGGTTGTTGAAGAATCTGTCATTGCTAAAATAGATACGTCAAGAAGAAATTCAATTACAAAAAATCATAGTTCTACCCATTTGATGCAAGCTGCCCTACAGCAGGTTTTAGGTAACCATGTTGCTCAAAAGGGAAGTTTAGTGAATGAAGAAATTTTACGATTTGACTTTTCCCATTTTCAAAAGGTTGGGGAAGATGAAATCAAAAAAATAGAGGAGATTGTCAATCAAAAAATTGAAGAAAAAATTCCATTAATTGAAGAAAGGAATATTCCAATTGAAGAGGCAAAGAAAAAAGGTGCTATGGCCTTATTTGGTGAAAAATATGGAGACTTTGTTCGAGTTATAACTTTCGACAAAGACTTTTCAGTTGAATTATGTGGAGGAACCCATGTAAAAAATACCTCAGAAATTGGTTTATTTAAGATAATATCTGAGGGATCTGTAGCAACTGGAGTTAGGAGAATTGAAGCAATCACGGCTAAGAAAGCCTATGATTTATTGAATGAACAAGAACATTTAATCAAACAATTAAATGAATTATTAAAATCTCCAAAGGATTTAGAAAAGGCAGTAAAAAATTTAATAGAGGAAAATTCTACAAATTCGAAATTGGTTCAAAAATATCAAGAAAAAGAGGTAAAAGGTTTAGAAAAAGAAATATTGAAAAAAATTGAATCCAAAGGAGAAATAAATCTAATTAAGAGTATCGTTGAAGTCCCAAATGCAGATTCATTAAAAAACCTATGTTTTGATTTACAACAAAAATCAGAGAATCTAGTTTGTATTTTAGGTGCAGAAATTCAGGGAAAAGCAAGTTTAGCCATTTCTATCTCAAAAAATTTGGTTGAGACTAAAGGCTTAAATGCTGGACAAATAATCCGGGAAATTGCCAAGGAAATCCAAGGTGGAGGCGGTGGACAACCCTTCTTGGCAACAGCTGGAGGAAATCAACCTGAAAATTTAAGCCTAGCGATAAATAAAATTGAGAATTATTTAAAATAATGAAAAATATTCCCTTTTCTCCTTTAGAAGATTGGGTTGAAAAATTAAATAAATGGGGAACTGAAAATGTCCCCTTTTATTTTTTAACGGATTTTTCAACTAAATTAACCTGGGCAGGCACAAAAGAAGAAGCCAAAAAATTGGGAATATATTTTTCTTTTGATTTACAGGAATCAAATACAACTGAAAATATTCCTCTTAAAAAATATCCTATTAGTCTTGAGGAATACAAAAAAAAGTTTCAAATTGTTCAAGATGGATTAAAAAGAGGAGATTCATTTTTAGTCAATCTTACTCAATCTACAAGAATTGAATCTAATTATAGTTTAAGGGAAATATTTTTAAATGCAGTTGCCCCTTATAAATTGTATTTGGAAAATGAATTTGTGGTATTTTCACCAGAAAAATTTATTCAAATAGAAAATGGCAAGATTCAATCATTTCCAATGAAAGGTACTATTTCAGCATCCATCCCGGATAGTCGAGAAATCCTCTTAAATGATTCAAAGGAAAATGCAGAACATGCAACAATAGTAGATTTAATTAGAAATGACATTAGCAAAATTGCCCATCCTATAAAGGTTTTAAAATATAAGTATTTGGATTTGATCAAAACAAATCAAGGTAATTTATGGCAGATGAGTTCCATTATTGAAGGAAATATTCTCAAAGAATATCAGAATAAATTTGGAAGTATTTTAAAAGAATTACTACCGGCAGGATCTATTTCCGGTGCTCCAAAATTAAAAACATTAGAATTAATCAAAGAAGCTGAACAATATGATAGAGGATTTTATACTGGAATTATGGGCTTATTTGATGGTAAACAATTTAATTCGGGGGTAATGATTCGTTTTATCGAAAAAAAATCCGATGAATATTATTTTAAAAGTGGAGGAGGAATTACTGTTTTTTCGAATTGTGAAAAGGAATATGAGGAATTAATTCAAAAAATATATTTACCTTTCTAATATGAAAAATTATATTGAATCCATTTCAGTTATTGACGGGAAGGTCCAAAATATTGGATTTCACCAAGAACGTGTGAATGAGGTTTTTTTCTATAATTTTTCTGAAAAATCTGCTTGGAAATTAAGTGAAATTCTTCCTAATAATTTTGAAAAAGGTTGGTTAAGAATGAGATTTATTTATGATGAAAAAAACTATAAATTTGAAATATTCCCCTATTCAAAAAAAATAATTAAGAAAATAAAATTGGTTGAAATTGAAGATTATGAATACCCATTTAAATTTGAAGATCGGCGGTTTTTAGTTGAATTATTGGAACATTATCCAGAGGCTGATGAAGTAATTATGGTAAAAAATAATTTATTGACCGACTCCACGATTGGAAATATTGCATTAGAAAAAAATGGGAATTGGTATACCCCAACTCGACCATTATTAAATGGCACAAAAAGAAGAAAACTTCTTAAAGAAAACCAGTTGATTGAGAGAGAGATTAAAAAAGAAGAAATTCAAGAATTTGATAAAATTGCAATTATCAATGCATTTTTAGACCTAGAAGAATCCAATATGCTTTCTGTTTCAAAAGTGATTTTGTAAATTCGAAATAGCATGAGTAATACGAAAAGTCCATCATTTCTTTTAAAACAAAAATTTCCTTTTGAACCTACCCCATCTCAAAATGAATTATTTAAAAAATTAGATAAATTCATTTCGAATAAAGATGAATGGGAGGCATTGACATTTGTTTTAAAGGGCTATGCTGGAACTGGAAAGACCACTGTAATTTCAACCTTAATCAATATTCTAAGAAATTTCGGATATAAATATGTTTTATTAGCTCCTACAGGTAGAGCCGCAAAGGTTATGGCTAATTATTCCAAAAAGAAAGCTTTAACCATTCATAAAAGAATCTATAAACAAAAAAACAATCCACATTCAGGAACCTTGGCATTTGAAAGAATGAACAATTATTCCATGAGCACCATATTTATTGTAGATGAATCTTCCATGATTTCAGATGAAAGTGAATTTGGAACCAATTCCTTATTGACTGATTTAGTGGAATATGTATTTACTCATCCAAGTAACGGACATAATGGAAATAAATTAATATTTGTTGGAGATACCGCTCAATTACCTCCTGTTGGCTCCAATGAGTCTCCTGCACTTCAACCAGAATATCTAGCACAAGCATTTCATTTTGAAGTAGATTCGCATGAAATGGTCGATGTGATGCGCCAAGGTTTAGAGTCTGGAATTTTATTCAATGCAACAAGTCTAAGAAAATTAATACAAAATGAACAAATTAATTTATCCTTTCTAACTAAAGGGTTTAAGGATTTCTATAGAATGACTTCGGAAAAATTGGAAGATGGTTTAAATTATGCATATAATAAATATGGGAAGGAAAATGTAATCATATTAACACGATCTAATAAAAATGCAGTAATGTATAACCGGTATATTCGTCAAACCATATTATTTAATGAGGACGAAATTTCTACGGGGGATTTATTGATGATTGTTCGAAATAATTACTTTTGGTTGGATGAAGAATCACCAGCCGGATTTTTGGCAAATGGCGATTTCTTTGAAATCGTACGAACCTTGCGAGAGGAAGAAATGCATGGTTTAAGGTTTTTAAATATTGAAATCAGGTTAATTGATTATGATGACATCCCTCCTTTTGAGGTTAAAATTATTTTAGATACTTTATATTCAAATACACCAGCCTTGAGTTTAGAGCAGAATAAAGCCTTATTTGAATCGGTAGGAAAAGACTATGAATATATACCAAATAAAAGGCAAAGAATGGAAGCCATTAAAAAAGACCCCTATTTGAATGCGCTTCAGGTAAAATTTGCCTATTGTTTAACTACGCATAAGGCTCAAGGTGGACAATGGCCATGTGTATTTGTGGATCAAGGTTATTTGAAAGATGAACAAATAGACAAGGAATTTATACGATGGTTGTATACGGCAATTACTAGATCTTCCCACGAACTTTTCTTGGTAAATTTCAACGATAAATTCTTCTTAAATTAATTCTAAAGAATTTAATCGCATATCAATTACCTCACCATGGGAAATACTTAAACCTTTGGATAAAGCAGAATTTAGATGACAGGCTTGCTCCCATCCATGTTTTGCAATTAATTCAACATAGGGTAATATAGCGTTATTTAAGGCATTGGTTGAAGTAATAGGAACTGAACCCGGAATATTCGCCACCCCATAATGGATAATTCCATCAATAATATAAGTGGGGTTTTCATGGGTTGTGGGATGAATTGTTTCAATACAACCACCTTGATCTACAGCCACGTCTACGATTACAGAACCCTTTTCCATTAGCTTAAGATCTGCACGCTTTACTAAATGAGGAGCTTTTAAACCAGGAATCAGAACAGCTCCAATTAATAAATCTGTACGGGGTAATAAATCTTTAATGGTTGAATCTGATGAAAATAAAAGCTGAATATTAGAGGGAATACTTTGACTTAATTGACGAATTCGAGATAAATTTTTATCCAATAAATACACTTTGGCACCCAAACCAGCAGCCATTTCTGCGGCATGTAAACCAACAATTCCGGCACCTAAAATCGTTACTACAGCCGGTTCAACGCCTGGAACACCACCCATTAATTTTCCTTTCCCACCCTGATGTTTCAGTAATAAATTAGCTCCATTTTGGGTAGCTAATCTACCGGCAACCTCAGACATTGGAATTAATAAAGGAAGGGAATGGTCCTCTAATTCCACAGTTTCAAAGGCAATACAAGTTGCTCCGGAAGCCAATAAAGATGTTAATAATTCTGGATCGGAAGCAAAATGAAAATAACTAAAAATAGTATGTTGAGCATTTATGAATTGAATCTCTGAAGCTTGAGGTTCTTTTACCTTTATAATTAAATCACTTTTTTCATATAAATCTTTTGCTGAATCTAAAATTATGGCTCCAGCTTGAAGATAATCTTCATTCGAAAAATTTGAACCAATGCCAGCATTATTTTCAATAAAAACTGTATTGCCTGACAAAATTAAATTTGCAACGGAGGAAGGATTTAATCCTACTCGAAATTCTAAATTTTTAATTTCCTTTGGAACACCAATTTTCATGACTAGGTAATTTATGGGAAAAAGGCCGAATAAATTCGGCCCTAAACCACGGTTGTTGATGAAGTATTTATTTTTAAAATTAATAAAACAAAAAATATTTTTCAATACTTAATAAAAAATAAAAAAATTATCTAGTTTTAATTAAATTTTTAAGAATATTTTTCGTTATTTATCCTAAATTACAATTTAAATTCAGAAAAAAATTATGAAAAACCTTATAGATAGAATTGATTTAGAGATTTTAAGAAAATTACAAATTGATAATACAATCACCTTAAAGGATCTTTCTAAAGAAATAAACTTATCCTTAACCCCCACATTTGACAGAATAAAAAGATTGGAAAAAAGAGGAATAATTAAGGAAAAGGTAGCTATTTTAGATCGAAATCTTCTAAATCTAGAATTAATTGTCCAATGTCAGGTAAGTTTGGAAAAACAAAATCAAAAATTCTTTAAAGAATTTGAAAAAGAGGTTCAAAATATTCCTCAGGTTTTAGGTTGCTATTTAGTTTCTGGGGCTTTCGACTATTTATTGAATATAATTTGTGCAAATGTAAATGATTATCAAAAATTCTATGAGGAAAAACTAAGCACCTTACCCCATGTAGCACATATCAATAGCATTTTTGTTATTAAAGAAGTAATTAGAAAAACTCAATTACCTATATAAATTGGTATAATTTTAATTTTAATTTTAATTTTTTTTACTTAAATTAAAATTTTTAAAATTAAATTTAAAAATGGAACGTTTAAGGCTATTTTATTTTTTTATTTTAATTGTTGTCAGCCTTAGTTTAAATACTTCTTGCAGCCATCAAAACCAATCAGAAGAATTAAATAAATTTGACCAGGAAATAGTATCTTATAATTTTGATATCCGACCAATTCTATCCGACAAGTGTTTTGCATGTCATGGTCCTGATGCGAAGAAAAGAGAGGCCAATTTAAGATTAGATCAAGAAGAGTCTGCTTTAGCAGCTTTAAAAGATAATTTAGGAAAATATGCAATAGTCCCTGGAAAACCTGAGCAATCAGAGGTATATCATCGAATTATTTCTACAGACAAAAAATTTATGATGCCCCCTCCTGAGTCGAATTTGTTTTTAAATGACCAGGAAATTACTCTTTTAAAAAAATGGATCGAACAAGGTGCTCAATATGAAAAACATTGGGCATTCACAAAAATCCAAAAACCAGATCTTCCGAATAATTCCTGGGGAAACAATGAAATTGATCGATTTATTTACAAAAAATTAAAATCCAAGGGTTTAGAACCAAATGACCAAGCGGAAAATCATGAATTAATAAAAAGATTGAGCATAGATTTGACTGGATTACCTCCAAAACCCGAATTGATAAAGCGTTTTCAAGATTTTAAATTCCCTAATACTTATGAAAAGCTAGTTGATGAACTTTTAGCTCAAAAATCTTTTGGTGAGAAATTGGGCGTTTTATGGATGGATATTTCAAGATATTCTGATTCTTATGGGTATCAAGATGACAATATTCGGACGCAATGGCCGTATCGGGATTGGGTAATTCATGCTTTAAATGAAAATATGCCTTATAATGAATTTATTACTTGGCAAATAGCGGGCGATTTATTACCTAATGCTTCCAAAGAGCAAATTTTGGCAACAGCCTTTAACCGTAATCATAAATATACTGAGGAAGGAGGAATTATTCCTGAGGAATATCGAATAGAATATGTATTAGACAAAACCAATACATTTTCAAAAGGAATTCTTGGCATGACCTTTGAATGTGCACAATGTCATGACCATAAATATGATCCTATTTCTCAAAAGGAATACTATGAATTATTTTCCTTCTTTAATAATTCAAAAGAAAATGGATTTGAAGGAGATGTGAGCCAGTCCAAACCTGCTAAGACACCTATTCTTTATATAGATAAAAAAGAAACCGATGAAATTCTTCAATTCATCAACCATAAAGACACCAATCAATTAATGGTTTCTGTTATGGAGGAATTGGAGGAAAAGGAAAAAAGAACAACCTTTATTTTAGACAGAGGGGTATATGATGCCAAAACTATACCTGTAGAGGCTTCAACACCTAAATCCATCCTAAAATTTTCTGAGAATTATGAGAAAAATCGTTTAGGGCTTGCTAAATGGGCAGTATCAAAGGACAATCCTTTAACTGCCCGTGTATTTACAAATTTAATTTGGCAGGAAATTTTCGGAAAAGGAATTGTAAAATCTTCGGGAGATTTTGGAATGCAGGGAGATTTACCTTCTCATCCTGAATTATTAAATTGGCTTGCGGCTGATTTTATGGAAAACAATTGGAATATTAAAGGACTCATCAAAAAGATCGTTATTTCATCCACCTATAAGCAATCCTCTAAGGTAAGTAAGACCCATCTAAAGCTTGATCCAGATAATATATATTATGCCAGGGCCCCTAGATTACGCTTTACGGCTGAGAATATTCAAGATTTTATTTTGGCATCCAGTAATTTATTAGTTAATGAAATTGGTGGACCGAGTGTTAAGGGCTATCAACCAGACGGACTATGGGAAGCAGCGACATCTGGAAGGGGGATTTTAGCTACCTATGAACAAGATCATGGTGAAAAAATTTACCGGAGGGGAATTTATAATTTCATTAAATTGACGGTCTCTCCACCCAAGGCAATTATGTTTGATGGAAGTAACCGAGACCGCTGTGAAGTTGGTCGGGGAAGAACGAATACGCCCTTACAAGCATTGGTGATGTTAAATGACCCAATGATCTTAGAAGCTTCCAGAGTTTTGGCAATTAATTTAAATAAAAAACATAAAAACTTTGAATCTGCCATTGAGGATGCCTTTTTAAGAATTCTTTCAAGACCCATGCGATCAAAGGAGAAAACCTATTTAGAAAATTATTTTGATGAAGAATTTTCTTATTTCAATAAAAATAAAGGCAAAATTGGTTCGATGTTAATGGTTGGTGAATATCCATTAGACACAAAGGATATTAATGCTAAAAATGCCGCATTAATGCAGGTGATAGTAAGTTTATATAATTTAGAAGAAGCCATAACAAAAATATAAAATGGAAAAGGAACAATTTGAACATGGGTTAAATTTTAATAGACGAAAATTTCTATCAAAATTATCTGTAGGGGTAGGAAGTTTAGCACTAGGTTCATTATTGGTACCAGACCTTTTTTCTGGAAAAAAGGAATCTGAAGAGGTCTTTATGCGCGCCCTCCCCCATTTTGCACCAAAAGCAAAAAGAGTAATATATTTGTTTCAGAATGGAGCTCCTTCACAATTAGAAACATTCGACTATAAACCTTATTTACATAAAGCCTTTGGAACTGATTTACCAGAATCTATAAGAAATGGACAACGATTAACTGGCATGACTGCAGGCCAAAAAAACTTTCCATTAGTTGGATCGTATTTTGATTTTCAGCAATATGGAGAATCTCGGGCTTGGATTTCTTCTTTATTTCCCCATTTATCAAAAGTGGTAGACGACCTTTGTATTGTAAAATCGATGCATACAGAGGCCATCAATCATGACCCAGCCTTAACATTTTTTCAAACAGGGGCCCAAGTAGGTAATAGACCGAGTATGGGATCCTGGTTAAGTTACGGCCTTGGATCAGAAAATGAAAATTTACCGGCTTTTTGTGTATTATTATCCAGAGGAAAAGGAAATGGACAAGGCGTTTACTCAAAATTGTGGTCGAACGGATTCTTAGATGCCAAACACCAAGGTGTACAATTTTCTAATTCAGAGGATCCAGTTTTATATTTAAAAGATCCAAAGGATATGCCGAGAGACCAACGCAGGAAGATGTTAGATCAATTGGCAGCAATGAATGAAATAAATTATCAGGAATTTAATGATCCACAAATAACGACAAAAATTCAGCAATATGAAATGGCTTACCGAATGCAAACTGCTGTGCCTGAAATTACAGATGTAAGCAAAGAACCAGACAGTATTGTTAAACTATACGGACCAGATTGTTTGGTTCCCGGCACTTATGCAGCAAATTGTTTATTAGCTAGAAAACTTTCAGAAAATGGTGTCCGTTTTGTCCAATTATATCACCAAGGCTGGGATGCACATGATAATTTACCTAACCAAATGATAGGGCAAGCCAAGGATGTTGACCAATCTTCTGCTGCCTTAATTACTGATTTAAAACAAAGGGGTCTATTAGATGAAACACTGGTCATTTGGGGTGGAGAATTTGGAAGAACAAATTATTGTCAGGGTAAATTAACCCAAGAAAATTATGGCAGAGACCACCATCCTAAAGCATTTTCGATATTCATGGCTGGAGGAGGAGTAAAATCCGGTATGGTGTATGGAGAAACAGATGATTTTGGATATAATATCACTGAAAACCCGGTGCATGTTCATGATTTCCAAGCTACAATTTTACATTTAATGGGAATCGAACATGAAAAATTCACTTATAAACATTTGGGAAGAAGATATCGATTAACGGATGTTCATGGGACAGTTGTAAAAGATATTATTGCTTAATTATCCATGGAAAAAATAAAGAAAAAAACTTGGAAATCGATTTTAGAAAATTTTTTGATTTTTTGGTCATGTTTGATTATTATTTTTTTAGTATTTGAAGAGTCTATAATTTTCCCAAATTGGTTAATGGTAATTGGTAGAACTCATCCCCTAATACTTCATTTCCCAATTGTTTTGCTAATCCTTATATCATTAAACCTGATTTTCCAAGATTTATTTCAAAAATTCCCCTTCAAATGGATAGAACTTTTATCAGCCAATTTTACAGGACTTACTGTATTGGCTGGATTAATTTTAGCCAAGCAAGATTACGAAGGATCCTTATTAATTTGGCATAAGTGGTCTGGGGTCATGATTTATCTAATCAGTTTAGGAATTTATTTTTACCCAAAAAATTCTACTTATTTTCCTAGGATATTGGGGCTATTTTTATTTTTAGGAATAATTCTTACTGGACATTTTGGAGCGGAAATAACGCATGGAGATAATTTTTTATTAAGCCCTATTTCATCAAATAAAATTCAAAAAGTACCCGAAAATAACCAAGTTGTATTTAATGAAATTATTCAACCCATATTAGAGGAAAAATGTGTGGTTTGTCATAGAGAAGGTAAAACAAAGGGAGATTTACGATTGGATAATTTAGATGGAATTCAAAAAGGAGGAAAAACAGGACCTTTTTTTATCGCTGGTGATATTGGTCAATCACTTTTTTTAAAACGAATACATTTAGGTTTGGAGGAAAAGGAACATATGCCACCAAAGAATAAAACCCAATTAAGTGAAAAAGAAATTGAATTGCTGGAATCATGGGTAAAGGCTGGAGGAAGTTTTACAGAAAAATTCTCTGACCTACCAAAAAATCATCCATTTTATGATTTTAAGCCAACTGAAAATTTAATTAAATATAATTTCGAAGCTGCTAAAGATTCGGATGTTCAAGAATTAAATAATTTTTTCAGAAAAGTAAAACCACTATTTCCAGGTTCACCAGCATTAGAAGTATCTTATTTTGGAACATCGACATTTGATGCAAAGAGTTTAAAGGATTTGGAGAAAGTAAAAAATAATATCGTTAAAATTAATTTAAACAGAATGCCTCTTTCCAAAGTCGATTTAAACTTCTTGGAAGATTTTAGGCATTTGGAAGAATTACAATTAAATTTTACGGATATTTCTGGGGAACAAATTAAGAATTTTAAAAATATTCAAAACTTAAAACGATTATCAATTACAGGTAATCCTTTAAAAAAAGAGGATATAAAGTTTATATCGGAATTTAAACAACTTAAAGAATTATATTTTTGGCAGCCTAATTGGAAAAGAGAATGGAGAGTAGAACTTCAAAAACAATTACCAGAGGTAGAGATTGATTTTGGGTTTGATGATGAAGGAATAATGTATACCTTAAATGCACCCAAAATCAAGGTTGAAAAACAAATTTTTCAAGATTCAATTTTAGTTGAAATTACACATCCTTTACCCAATACCATTATTCGTTATAATTTAGATGGAACAGAACCAGATAGCCTTAGGAGCTCCATTTACGAAGCACCATTTTACCTTAAAAATACGGCAGATTTAAAATCAAGAGCTTTTATTAAAGGTTGGTACGGAAGCCCATCTGAGGAAAAAATATTTTATAAGAATGGTTTTAAGCCCAAAAGTTTTAATTTAAAGTATTCACCCAATAAGTCTTATTCTGCCAAGGGTGATAAAACTTTATTTGATGGAATTAAGGGAAAGGCAAATCATACATCGGGTGAATGGCTTGGTTTTACCGATACTAATTTTGAAATGGATATTGAATTAAAGGAAAATCAACATCCTAATTCGATAAGCTTAAGTCTATTATTTGCTGAAGGCTCCTATATTTTCCCTCCAGACAGGGTAAATATTTGGGTATTTCAAAATAATCTATGGAAATCCTTACCAATCAAACAAAACCCTCAATCCAATAAAATTGAATCCGCTAGATTTGGAATATTAACCTATCCCTTACCAAAGACCAAATTTGAGAAAATACGAATCCAATTAAAACCAATTAATCCATTACCCAAGTGGCACCCTGGAGCAGGTGCAAAGGGATGGGTATTCATTGATGAAATATTATTAAATTGAGATATTTTAATATTTTATTTCAACTTTTTAAGTTTTTAATTAAATTTATAGGTCAAGTACATTTATATAAATTTTGTTAACCAATTTAAATTGAAAAAAAATCGTTCAATAACTGATATATCGAAAGAACTAAACCTTTCAATTGCTACTATTTCCTACGTAATTAATGGAAAGGGAATTGAAAAACGTATATCCCCTAAAGTAATCAAGAGAATTGAAGACTATATTACAGAAACGGGATATAGGCCAAATAAATTAGGACAAACCTTACGATCGGGGAAGACTTTTTCAATAGGTATGATTATTGAAAATATTACTGACCCCTTTTTTTCAAGAATTGTGTCAGAAATTGAGACTTTATTATTGAAAAAAAATTATATTCTAACTGCCTACAGTTGTAAAAACGATCTAAAAATCACTCAAAAAATCATCAATCATAATTTGGATTATAAGGTGGATGGATTAATCATAGCACCATCGGAATCTTCGTTAGAATTATACAAGAAATATCAAAAAAATGCGATACCAACGGTTTATTTTGATAGAAACTTTGATGAAATAGAATCTTGTAATGTCCTTACCAATAATTATGATGGAATCATTGAAGCATGCAATCATTTAATCCACCAATCTTATAAGGAAATTGCTTTTGTTCAAATTGATTCAAACCAAAATCAAATTATTTCAAGATCTGAAGCTTATATTGATTTTGCGAAAAAAAATAATTTAAATACCTATTTTCTTAAAATTCCTTTCGAATACCAAAATCAGTTTAAAGATTTCGATGAATTATTGATAAATTTTTTAAAAAAATTCCCAAAAATTGATTCTATAATTTTTGGAAATAATTTTCTAACCCTAAAGGGATATAAGATACTTAAATCCAATAAGAAATTAGATTTAGGGATAATTGGCTATGATAATCATTTTTTTCATGAATTAATGGAGCCTACTATTACTTGTATATCTCAACCTTTTTTACAAATCGCAGAAAAAATAGTGGAAAAATTATTATTTCAAATTGAACATAAAAAGGCCTTAATTGAGACAAACATCGTACCAATAAGTTTAATAATTGGGGAATCAACCAAAAAGAAAAACAAATAATATTATTTTAATTTTGAATCAATAAATTCCCATTCTTTAACATGGGGATGATGATGTTCTTTTTTTACAATTTCATTCATCTTTTGAATAATTTCTGGATGTTCAACTACCAGATTATTGACCTCCTTGCTATCTTCCTTTAAATTATAAAGTTCCCATGGAGCATTCGGATTTTTCTTCATATTCATCCTCACCCCTTTCCAATCTCCTATTCTAACAGCAATTTGTCCACCATTTTCAGGATATTCAAAATAAAAAAAATCATGTTTTTCTTGAAGATTAGGTTTATTTAATAAAGTTGGTAAAAGTGAAACTCCATCGGTATTCAAGACCTTTTTTCCTGTTAAATCAGATAAAGTAGCCATCATATCATATTGAATAGAGGGATGGTCAGTTTTTTGATTCGGCAATATCATTCCTGGCCAACGAGCTATCAAAGGAACCCGAATTCCTCCTTCATAAACTTCCATTTTTAATCCTTTTAAACCTGCAACTGAATTAAAAAATTTTGTATCCACCCCTGCAGAAAAGGTTGCGCCATTATCACTCGAAAAAAAGATAATTGTATTTTCATCTAATCCTAATTCTTTTATTCGATCTAAAATTATTCCAACCTGTTCATCCAAAATACTTATCATTGCTGCATAGGTTGCTCTTGGATATTTAGCCGGGGAATATCCCTTTTCACCATAATACGGTTTATCATCAAATTGAGAAGCATATTGAGAAACATATTTTTTGGGTGCTTGAAGAGCTAAATGTGGTATGGTATAAGGCATATACAAGAAAAAGGAAGAATCTTTATTCGAATCAATAAAATTCAAAGCCTTTTCGGTCATTTTTAAAGGGGCATAATCTTTTCCAATGAAACGATCAAAATCCTGATCCGTTGCTGTGGTTGAATCTATTTTTTGATGAACCATGAAAAATTCATTTCTCAAACTATCCCAATGATCATTTTCCCATAAATGCGTAGGATAATAATTATGAGCTTGTTTTTGATCTAAATATCCATAATAATAGTCAAAACCATGATTTAAAGGGCTACCTGTTGTACCGACTACCCCCATTCCCCATTTGCCTGTCATACCTGTAGCATATCCCCTTTCTTTCAGCATTTTTGCTATTGTGTACGCCCCTTCAAATAAGGGCATTTGTCCCCCTTCTGTTTCATCGGTAAATCCTCCTAATTCATAATTTCCACGAATATAGGAATGTCCTGGATGCTTACCGGTCATCAACATACATCGAGAGGGTGCACATACAGGTGCACTACTATAATGTTGTGTGAATCGAATCCCCTCTTTGGCCATTCGATCTAAATTCGGTGTTTTAATCTTGGTTTGTCCGTAGGAACCTAATTCTCCATAACCCAAATCATCCGCGTAGATATAAATAATATTGGGTTTTGATTTTTGGGAATAGGAAGTAAAAAAGATAAAAAAAGAAAGAAATAAGGTTTTAAAAATTTTCAT
>CAZVFE010000004.1:0-48871 GCA_964626405.1 uncultured Cytophagales bacterium
ATCCGAATTTAAATATGGTTGGAGAGGAATGGACAACCAATTTGCAAATTACTTCTTATTGGCAAAAAGGAAAGAAAAATCCAGATGGATATGAGTCTAATTTACCTTCAGTAATGGATTTCCCTTTGCAAGCTGCAATATCTGAAGGGTTAAATTCTAAAGAGAATAATTGGGGAAAAGGTCTTTCTAAAATTTCAGAGGTAATTTCAAGTGATTTAATTTATCCAGACCCTTATAATTTGGTAATTTTCTTGGATAATCATGATATGTCTCGATTCAATACGCAAGTAGGAGAGAATTCCAAATTATTTAAAATGGGTTTAGGAATGATAGCTACTTTGAGAGGTATTCCACAGATTTATTATGGTACAGAATTAGCCTATTCTAATCCTAATTCATCAGAACATGGTGAAATAAGAAAGGATTTTTACGGAGGATGGAAAGGGGACAGCAAAGATGCAATTTCTCAGAAAAATTTATCCTCAATAGAAAAGGAAAGTCAAGATTTCCTTAAGAAATTATTGAATTGGCGAAAAACAGCTACTGCCATTCACAATGGTAAAATGCTTCATTTTGTTCCTGAAAATAATATATATGTGTATTTTAGATATAATTTGGAACAAAAAGTAATGGTGATCGTAAATAAGAACGAAAAGGCAACTAAAGTTGATTGGTCCAGATTTGTAGAAATCTTGCCAAAAGATGCAATAGGGCATGATATTTTAACAAATGAGCAAGTAGATTTTCGAAATTATTTAGCCCCTGCGATGCAGACCACTATTCTGGAAATCTTATAATTACACATAATTTGCATAATAGATTTAATAAAAATTTAAAAGATAAAGAATATTAATTTATTTTTGACTCCTTTTTCCTTAATTCAAATTAGTTTTAATGAAATTTTTTAGGTTTTTATTATTTCTATTTTTAACGAGTATTATCCACAATACTTTCGGAGGGGATTTCGTATGGTTCAATAAAAGGGATTTGTTTTTTTATAAAATAGATTTGGAGAGGGCGGAACTTTTTAAAAGGAATAAAAATTCTGAATGGAAATTTGATAAAAAGGTATTGCTAAAGGATGTAAATGAAGTAGGATTGATGCAAGATTTTACATTGAATCCCATTTATCACCTTAATTCTATTTATTTTTTTTCTTCTGGTACAAATCGAACTTTCGAATATAATTTTGTCGAAAACTATTTTAAGGAATTTGAATCTTTTGATCAAAATGGGGTTGATTTTGAGTCATTTGTATTTGAGACGAATGATGGTGTTTTCAAGTTAGGGGGTGCAGGTTTTTGGAACGTCAATAATCAATTATATCAATTTAATTTTTCTCGAAATAAATGGGAATATCTTCCATGTTACGGGGAAAGCCCAATGGCAGTAATTAGTAATTTTGCCCAATACGATCCAATTGAAAATAAAATTATCATTTTAGATGTTTATGAAACTACCATACATAAAAATTTGGAGAAATTTAATTTTTATGCTTTAGATTTAAAAAATCGAAATTGGGAAAAAATTGGGTACCTAACCCATCCTAGGTTGGTTGAGTATTTCAACAAATTTCAGGGAATGAATACGCGTTTAGGAGATTATAATTTATTACCAATTGATAATGATTATTTTGTCCTAGATTTTAAAAGAAATAAATTATACCAATATTTTGGGAGTGAAAGGCATTTTTTTCATGATAAGAAATTCTTTGAATATAATTTTGAGGGAGAAAAGTACTATATTTTTGGTAATCATGGAATTATGGATTATTCTCAAGGTTATATTGTAAAATATTCTCAAGATAAATTTTTTAAAAAAAATAGTTTGATTGGTGATTTATATGAGCCTATTTCTTTGATATTGCCGTTTAACTCATTTCATGGATATTTAAGTTTTTCATTAATACTAATTTTTTTACTAATCATCTATTTTTTGAATAAAAAAGAAACCAAAGGATTGAAAAGGGTAGAAAAAAATTCTTATGAAACTATTTTGAATCAATTATTGGATTTGGGGGTTCAAGAGTATAATATGGAAGATATAAATAATGTTTTAGGCCTTGATGGAAAATCTCCTGATACCCAGAGGCATTATAGGTCCAAGTTTTTTACGGAATTCAATAAATATTTTTTGGAAAATTATAAAATTGAGAGTGCTATAAAGCGTGTTCAGGCAAAGAATGATAAACGATTTATGGTTTATGTCTTGGATGAGGAATTGGTAAAAATGCCAAGATAAATGATATTTGAAATTGTAGCTCCTACAGGAATCGAACCTGTATCTTGGGTACCGGAAACCCACATTCTATCCATTGAACTAAGGAGCCAATTGAATTTTAAAATTAGGAATATTTTTCGAGCAATTTTATTAATACCTCGAAATCCTTGGGATAGGGTGCCTGAATTTCTATGATTTCATTATTTAAATCCTTGAATTGGATAGAATAAGCATGTAATGCCACTCTTTTTATTAAAGGATTTTCTTCCTTTCCTTTCCCTATTGAAAAATTACGTTTTAAATCTGATAGATATATCTCTGGCCCCCCGTAGGTGCTATCCATTAAAATAGGGGCTTTTAAACAGGTTAAATGGATTCTTATTTGGTGCATCCTGCCCGTAATTGGCATACATTCTACCAAACTACAATTCCTATAAACCCTCAGGCTTTGAAACCAGGTTTCTGCATGCTTTCCGTTCTGACGATCTATGATGACCTTTCCGTCCTTTAAAGGTAAAATAGGAAAATTAACTAGGATGCCATCCCATTCTTGCTGACCTTCAACTACGGCATGGTATTTCTTATTCACCTCTCTATGTTCAAATTGCATAGAAATATGACGATAAGCCTCCGGATTTTTTGCAATTACCAAACATCCAGATGTTTCTTTATCCAATCGATGTCCCAATTGTGCATCCTCCGAATATTCTTTTGCTAAGCGAATAATTCCCTTTACGGTTGAATCCCCTCTTTCATCTAAAGAAGAAATCCCCGCTGGTTTATTGATAATTAGATAATTATCGTTTTCAAATAATATTAAATCTTTAAATTGTATCTTCAATTCACTCAATTTTCTGCAAAAATAAGTTGAATTAATCGGGAAAACTAATCTTTCCAAAATAAGGCCATGGGTGAGGGCCAAGTCTTCTCTGTTTAGATGATTCTGGATTTGATATTGTCTCATTGCATAAAACAGCAAATAAGGCAGCTTCCTTTGCCTCCGGATGAATCATTTCTTTTTTTATTTTTCCTACAGATAAATTAGGGAATTTATTTTGAAGTAATTCAATTAGGAATAGATTGTTTGCGCCCCCGCCAGAAATTAGAATTTCAGTATTTAGACAATTATCTAAATTAATTAAATCCTTAAAGGATTTTTCAATACAATAAACGGAGTATTCCGTAAGGGTACGAATAATATCTTGGGATTCAAATTCTGAAAAATTTTGAATTATGAATTGGAAATCAAATTCTTCCGGACCAGTTGATTTAGGGTATTCTCTGTTTAGAAATGGGTGATTTATTAATGATTCCCATAATTCAGGAATCATTTTTCCGGATCTAGCAATAAGTCCATCTTGATCAAAATCTTTCTGATAGAAATATCTCATTCCAGCATCTATTAAGGTATTTCCAGGGCCAGTATCCGATAATTTTATTTCATTTGTATTTTCACTTCGAGGTAAAAAAGTAAAATTTCCGATACCTCCAATATTCAATAGGATTTGATCTTTCTTTGGATTTGAAAATAGGAGATAGTCTCCGAAGACCACAAGAGGAGCTCCTTCTCCACCATGAGCGATATGTTTTTGTCTGAAATCAGAAACCGTTATTATGCCAGTTTCCTTGGAAATGATATCAGCTTCTCCAATTTGAAAGGTAGAGGATCCCATACCAAAATTATTTTTGGGAACATGCATGATGGTTTGACCATGGGAAGCGATTAAGTCTATTTTACTATTTTCTACCTTCCATTCTTTTAAAGTTTTATTGATCATTTCTCCATGTATTCTGCCCAATTCAGCATTTAAGGCAGAAAGAAAAGGTAATTCAACTAGACCCTTTGCAAATACCTTCGATATTTGATTTTTTAATTCAGTGGAATATTCCACTGTTTTAAAGAATTTTAGATTCAATTTAGTGGATTTTCCAAAGCCGGTTATTTCACATAAAGCCAAATCTAAGCCATCCAAAGATGTTCCAGACATTAACCCTAAAATTAATTTTGATTTTTTATGCGAAATCTGATAAAGTTTTTCAAGGTTTTGATTCATCCAGTTTTTTGATAGGAAATTTATTAAAAAAAAATTAGGGGACACCATTCCCCTTACCCCCTGTAATTTACTTGTTTTTAATGATTATTTCAAACCATTTAATTGATAAAAATTATGCTATTTATTAAATGAAATATAATTCAACACTACTGCCCCGTTACTATCCTACTTTTCCAATATTCCAAAATTCTTCTTTTCTACAATTCTTATATTCTACAATTCCTATATTCTTTTATTTATTCTTTTATTATTTTTGCAAAATGCAATACGATATAATTATTATTGGAGGAGGAATCGTAGGATTAGCCTCAGGTTTAAGACTTCAAGAGAAGTTTCCATCAAAATCTATTTTAATTCTTGAAAAAGAAAAATCTCTAGCTTCTCATCAAACTGGAAATAATTCCGGAGTGATTCATTCAGGGCTATATTATAAACCTGGATCATTAAAAGCCAAGAATTGTATAGATGGATATCATCAATTAGTGGAATATTGTGAGAAAAAAGATATCCCATTTGAAATAACCGGTAAAATCGTAGTAGCATCCAATCAAGAGCAAATTCCTTTGTTGGAGAATTTATATAAACGTGGACAAGAAAATGGGCTTGAGGGAATAAAATACCTTAATCTAGAGGAGATGAGGGAGTATGAGCCACATGTATGGGGACTAAAAGGCATGTTCGTTCCTCAAACAGGTATTGTGGATTATAAGGTGGTTGCAGAAAAAATTGGAGATGATTTTCTTGAAAAAGGCGGAACTATCCGATTAGGTGAGAAAGTAATTAAAATTGCCCAGGGAACTACTGTTTCAATTGTTGAAACAGAAAATTCATCCTTTGAAGGTAAATTGATTATAAATTGTGCTGGTTTATACTCTGATAAAGTAGCTCAATTAAGTCAGAAAGATCCTATAGATGTGCGTATCGTACCATTCAGAGGGGAATATTATAAATTAAAGCCTGAAAAGGAATACCTAGTAAAAAATCTAATTTATCCTGTTCCAGATCCTAATTTCCCTTTTTTAGGAGTACATTATACTAGAATGAAAAAAGGGGGAGTAGAGGCTGGTCCAAATGCCGTTCTTGCCTTTAAAAGAGAAGGTTATAAAAAATCCAATATAGATTTCAAAGAATTATATGAAACATTGTCTTGGCCAGGTTTCCAAAAGGTAGCCGCAAAATATTATCAAACAGGTTTGGGAGAAATGTATCGCTCTTTTTCTAAAGCAGCTTTTACTAAGGCTTTACAAGTTTTAATTCCAGAAATCCAAGAATCAGACTTAGTTGATGGGGGAGCGGGTGTCCGGGCCCAAGCTTGTGATCGAAATGGAGGATTATTGGATGATTTCTCAATAATTCAAAATAAACAAATAATCAATGTATTGAATGCCCCAAGTCCTGCTGCCACTTCCTCCTTGTCTATTGGTAAAACAATTGCAGATTTAGTGAAGGAATAATTATAAAAAAAATCCTAAAAACGAATTAGATTTTGTATATTTGCGCCGCTGTAAAACACAATTTTAGATGACTTTAAATAAATTTTCAAGGACTTTAACACAAGAAATTACGAATCCCGCTGCTAAGGCAATGCTTTATGGTATTGGACTTACCAACGAGGATATGAATAAGCCACAAATTGGTATTGCGTCCACAGGTTATGAAGGCAACCCATGTAATATGCATTTAAACGGGTTATCTGTTCATATTAAAAAAGGAATTCAGGAAAATGATATGGTAGGTTTGATCTTCAATACAATTGGAGTATCAGATGGAATGACAAACGGAAATGATGGAATGTCTTATTCATTGCCATCAAGAGATATTATTGCGGATTCAATTGAAAATGTGGTTGGCGCGCAATGGTATGATGGTGTTATAACAGTGGTTGGATGTGATAAAAACATGCCCGGTGCCATGATGGCCCTGGCTCGTTTGAATCGTCCTGGTATGATGGTTTATGGAGGAACAATTCGTTCCGGACAATATAAGGGTAAAAAATTAGATATCGTTTCAGCTTTTGAAGCATTAGGACAAAAATTTGCTGGAACTATTACAGATGAAGATTACGAAGGGGTTATTCAAAATTCAATTCCAGGACCAGGAGCATGTGGCGGTATGTATACTGCAAATACAATGGCTTCCTCCATGGAGGCAATGGGTTTGGTACTTCCAAATTCTTCTTCCTATCCTGCAACACACGAGGGTAAAGTAGCCGAATGTTTGGCTATTGGTGCTGCAATGAAAAACCTTTTGGAGAAAAATATTTGTCCAAAAGATATCATGACTAGAAAAGCCTTTGAAAATGCCATGACAATCGTGATGGCCTTAGGCGGTTCTACCAATGCTGTTTTACATTATTTGGCGATTGCTCATTCTGCAGGAGTTGAATTTACTTTAAAAGATATTCAAGATATTTCAGATAGAACTCCTTTAATCGCTGATTTGAAGCCTTCAGGAAAATATTATATGGAGGATATGCTAGAAATTGGAGGTGTTCAGGCTGTAATGAAATATTTACTGCAAGAAGGTTTAATGCATGGAGATTGTATGACAGTCACTGGTAAAACCTTAGCGGAAAATTTAGCAGATACACCTGATTTGAATTTCGAAACACAAAAAATAATTACTCCTCTAACAAAACCTATTAAGGAAACAGGCCATTTACAGATTTTATTTGGAAACCTTGCGCCAGAAGGGTCGGTTGCAAAAATAACAGGTAAAGAAGGTGAAAGATTCGAGGGGATTGCTAAAATTTGTGAAAGAGAAGAAGAATTAATCGAATTCGTTTCGAAAGGGGAAATAAAAGCAGGACATGTTGTAGTTATTCGTAACGAAGGCCCAAAGGGTGGCCCGGGTATGCCAGAAATGTTAAAACCGACTTCCGCAATTATGGGAGCAGGTCTAGGTGATAAAGTTGCGATGATTACAGATGGAAGGTTTTCCGGAGGATCTCATGGTTTTGTAGTAGGCCATGTATCCCCAGAGGCGCAGGATGGAGGACCAATTGGTTTAATAAAAGATGGTGATAAAATAACAATCGATGCTGTAAACAATGAAATTACCCTTCATGTATCAGATGAAGAACTTGCAAAAAGAAAAGCAGAATGGAAACCAATTCCTTCTCCTTTTACGTCTGGAGTTCTAAGAAAATACATTAAAAATGTTTCATCTGCGAGCAAAGGTTGTATTACTGATTTATAAAAAACTGAATTTATTTTTTAAAATAGGTCTTTTATCCTAAATTTGACCTTTTAACTGAATTAATTTAAAATTCAATGAGTGAAACCCAAACAAATATTGCAAAAAACGTGAATTTGGGAACAGATAATTTACTTACTGGTGCTCAGGCTGTAATGCAGTCTTTGGTGGAAGAAGGTGTGGATACCATTTTCGGCTATCCAGGTGGAGCAATTATGCCTACCTATGATGCCCTTGTGGACTTTCAAGATAAAATAAAACATATTTTAGTTCGGCATGAACAAGGGGCAGGACATGCTGCACAAGGTTATGCTCGAATGCTCAATAAAGCGGGAGTTTGCCTAGTAACTTCTGGTCCTGGAGCAACAAATTTAATCACACCTATTGCAGATGCAATGTTAGATTCTACCCCATTGGTTTGTGTGGTAGGGCAAGTTAAAGGAAATTTGTTGGGAACAGATGCCTTTCAGGAATGTGATGTGATAGGAATGACAATGCCCGTAACTAAATGGAATTATCAGATTGTAGATCCTGATGAGATTCCAGAGGTTATGGCAAAGGCATTTTATATTGCAGAAACTGGAAGACCTGGTCCGGTATTGATTGATCTAACCCGTACGGCTCAAACGGATAAAATGACAAAACCTTTTCAATATGAAAAATGTAAGTCTATTATTTCCTTTAGGCCAAGATTAGAACCAAAACACGAACACGTAGAAGCTGCTGCGAAATTAATTAATAATGCTAAGAAGCCTTATATTCTAGCTGGACACGGAGTTTTAATTTCTAATGCAGAAGAAGAATTAAAAGCTTTGGTGGAAAAAGCAGAAATACCTGTGGCTACAACCTTATTGGGAATGTCTGCAATGGATGCCGACCACCCAATGTATGTTGGTTGGCCAGGTATGCATGGAAATTATGGAGCCAATGTGCTTACAAATTCATGTGATGTTCTTATTGCAATTGGAATGCGATTTGATGATAGAATAACAGGTGATTTAGCTACCTATGCCAAACAAGCAAAAGTGGTTCATATTGAAATAGATCCTTCCGAAATTGATAAAAACGTGAAGGCAGATGCTCCTGTTGTTGGTGATGCAAAAGCTACTTTGAAGGCCTTACTTCCTTTGGTGAAAGAAGCTAAACACCAAGAGTGGAGAGATGAATTTAGAAAATACGATAAAGAAGAATACGAAAAAATTAATTTGAAAGAACTAAATCACCAAGGAGATAAAATCAAAATGGGCGAGGCAGTAAATATGCTTTCAAATAAAACCAAAGGTGAGGCTATCGTTGTGACTGATGTTGGTCAGCACCAAATGATTACAAATCGTTATTATCGTTTCAAAAAATATAATTCCATTGTTACAAGTGGAGGTGCAGGAACAATGGGTTTTGCCCTTCCTGCTGCATTTGGAGCTAAAGTTGCAAGGCCAGATCGTGAGGTAATCGCAATTATTGGTGATGGCGGCTTTCAAATGACACTTCAGGAATTAGGAACCATTGCCCAATCCAAATTGCCAGTTAAGATCATTATTCTGAATAATAATTTCCTTGGCATGGTAAGACAATGGCAACAATTATTTTTTGATAATAGATATTCCTTTGTTGAATTACAAAATCCAGACTTTATTACGATCGCAAAAGGCTTTGGCATAGATGGTCATAAGGTGGAAAATAGAAAAGATTTACCTGAATCTTTAGATAAATTATTGGCATCAGATAAGCCATATTTATTAGAGATTGTTTGTGAAAAAGAAGAAAATGTGTTCCCTATGGTACCAGCAGGTGCTACAGTGACAAACGTAAGGCTTGAGTAAAATATGTTGACTAATTATACTATTTCTGTTTTTACTTCAAATACGGTTGGTTTATTAAATCGAATAACCATCGTATTTACCCGTAGAAGATTGAATATTGAATCCCTGACTGTCTCTGAAACAGAAAGAAAAGGAGTTTCAAGATTTACGATTGTTATTAAATCTGATTCGAGAGAATTTGTAGAAAAATTAGTTCGACAAATTCGAAAAATTACAGATGTTTTAGCAGTTTTTGGGTATTTAGAAGATGAAATAGTCTTTAATGAATTAGCACTCTTTAAAATTTCAACTCCTTTGGGAGGTGAATCTGTGGATTCAAAATCGATTAGTCTGGATTGGAATGCAAAAATCGTGCATTGGGGCTTGGATTATGTCGTGATTGAAAAGAATGGAACAGAAGAAGAAATTGCAGAATTTTATCAATTCCTAAAAAAATGGGAAATTTTAGAATATGTAAAATCTGGAAGAATTGCAGTTGGTAAAACTGAAAAAGGATTAGTAGAATATTTACCCGAAGGAAACTGGGAAATTGTATAAATAAAAATAAATTATCATAAATTAAATTAAAATGGCAAAGATTAATTTTGGAGGCGTAGTTGAGGATGTTGTAACTAGAGAAGAATTCCCTTTGGAAAAAGCAAGAGAAGTATTGGCAAATGAAACCATTGCAGTAATTGGATATGGTGTTCAGGGTCCAGGTCAGGCTTTAAACATGAAAGACAATGGTTTAAACGTAATCGTTGGACAAAGAAAAGGAAAAACATTCGATAAGGCTATTGCTGACGGATGGGTTCCTGGAGAAACATTGTTCGAAATAGAAGAAGCATTAGAAAAAGGAACAATTATTTGTTATTTATTATCAGATGCTGCACAAATTGAAATGTGGCCAACTGTAAAGAAATATTTAACTGCTGGAAAAGCTTTATATTTCTCTCATGGTTTTGGTATTACGTATAAGGAAAAGACAGGTATCGTTCCTCCTGCAGATGTGGATGTAATTCTTGCTGCACCAAAAGGATCAGGTACTTCTTTAAGAAGATTGTTCGTAGAAGGTAAAGGATTGAATTCTTCTTTCGCAGTTTACCAAGATGCTACAGGAAAAGCAAGAGAAAAATGTATCGCGATGGCAATCGGCGTAGGATCTGGTTATTTGTTTGAAACAGATTTCTACAAAGAAGTTACCTCTGACCTTACTGGCGAAAGAGGAACTTTGATGGGTGCTATCCAAGGAATCTTCGCTGCTCAATATGAAGTGTTAAGAGAAAATGGACATACTCCATCTGAAGCTTTTAATGAAACAGTTGAAGAATTAACACAATCTTTAATGCCATTAGTTGCTGAAAACGGTATGGATTGGATGTATGCAAACTGTTCAACTACCGCTCAACGTGGAGCCCTTGATTGGTGGAAACCTTTCAAAGAAGCTACTAAGCCGGTATTTGAAAAATTATACAATTCTGTAAAAACGCAAGCTGAGGCTGCACGTTCAATTGATTTGAACTCCCAGTCTGACTACCGTGTTAAATTAGAAGCAGAATTAGAAGAATTAAGAAATTCTGAAATGTGGCAAGCAGGAGCAGCTGTAAGAAGCCTTCGTCCTGAAAGAAACTAAGATTTCAATAAATTTTCAAAGGATTGCAATTTTTTAATAAATTTTGCAATCCTTTTTTTTACTACCTAATTCATTATGTAAAGATAAAAATTCTTTAAATAAATTAATATTTAGAAAAAAAATCTAAAAAATATAATTAATTTGGATATTTAAAGAATATTAATCTATAAGTGATCTATTATTCTAGAAAAAAATACTTGTAAAGAATTGTGATTTATTTTAGATTTGTTAGAAATTTAATTAAATCAACATGTCTAATAGAGTACAAGTTTTTGATACCACCTTGCGCGATGGAGAACAAGTTCCAGGTTGCCAATTAAATCAAGAAGAAAAAATTCGTGTCGCTAAAGAATTAGAATTATTAGGAGTCGATATCATCGAAGCTGGATTTCCTATTTCTTCACCTGGTGATTTTGAAGCCGTAAAAGCAATTGCCCAGGCTGTATCAGAACCTATTGTATGTGGTTTAACTAGAGCAAAAAAAGAAGATATCGATGTAGCTGCCCAAGCTTTACAGGTAGCAAAAAGAAAAAGAATTCATACCGGTATTGGAGCTTCCGATACCCATATTCAATATAAATTTAATTCCACACGCGAAAAAATCCTTGAACAAGGAGTATGGGCTGTAAAATATGCAAAATCTTATGTGGAAGATGTAGAGTTTTATGCAGAAGACGCTGGTAGAGCAGACTTAGAGTTTTTGGCTCGTTTAATGGAGGCAGTTATTGATGCTGGTGCAACAGTCGTTAACCTTCCTGATACCACCGGTTATTTATTACCCAACCAAATGCATGCAAGAATCTCTTATTTATTCGAAAACGTAAAAAATATCCACAAAGCAACGATTTCAATGCATAATCATAATGACCTTGGTTTAGCTACTGCAAATACCATTGCAGGAGTGGAGGCCGGGGCGCGACAAGTTGAGGTGACAATTAACGGTGTAGGAGAACGTGCAGGAAATACCTCGCTGGAGGAAGTTGCCATGATTTTTAATGTTCACAAAGATTTGAATTTCCAAACTGGAATTAATCCAAAATACTTATTCCCAACTTCTCAATTAGTTTCTGAATTGATGGGAATGCCCGTTCAGGCGAATAAAGCTATTGTTGGAGCAAACGCCTTTGCCCATTCCTCTGGAATTCATCAAGACGGATTTTTAAAACATGCCCAAAATTATGAAATTATGAATCCCGAAGATGTAGGAGTGCCGAATTCTTCTATTGTGCTAACATCCCGTTCTGGAAGAGCTGCATTGAGACATCGCCTTAGCTTATTAGGTTATGAATTTGATAAATCTCAGATTGATCCAATTTATAATAAGTTCCTGATCATGGCTGATGCAAAAAAACAAATTCATGATAAAGACCTTTTAGAATTAGTCGGTTAATTGAAATATTTTCCTTTTAAATTCGTTTAAATTAAAACGATATAAATGAAATACCGCGCTATATTCGTATTTTTTCTTATTAGTTTTAGCTCTTTTTCCCAATTTTGGTTTTTAGGACAAGAAGGGAAAAAAGCTAATCCGAATATTAAATGGAAACCCAATTCCTCCTTTGATTTAGCGATTGGCCCGTCTAATTATATTGGCGATGTGAATATCTGGCCATCCTATAAATCTTTTGCTTTAAAATCAGCTAATTTAAGCTTCTCCGGAAATTTTGAAAGACATATTAAAAAAGCAATAAGTCTTCGCTTGGGATTATCCTTTTTAAGAATTTCAGGATCAGATAATTTATTGTATAATACGTCTTATTTAGCAAACTATAATCGAAATCTTGCTTTTCGAACCAATATAAAAGAATTTAGCCTCCTGGGAATTTATAATTTGGATCTATTTGGCCTATCGGCAGATACTCGTCCAAAATTTTATCCCTATATCGGTGCAGGAATTGCAGCAATAAACTTTACCCCCTACGGTAAAGATTATTATAATTTCAGAGATTTTGGGATGTCATCCAGGGCTAGTATTTGGCAAAACTTAACGACTATTCCTAATGAAATTATTCCTTATCCCCATAATTATTCCGTTTCTAATTCCTACACAGATTTAAAATATGATCGATTGGCCTTGGCAATTCCTGTAGTTTTAGGCATGAATTTTCAAATTAACAATCGATTTTTCTTGGGTTTTGAATTTAACTTAAGAAAAAGTTTGACAGATAATTTAGATGATGTACCTGATGATAAAAATTTTCAGGCAATAAATTCAAAATATTCCAATCAAAATTTAGTAAATCCTTCAAATCAGGATAAAATATTTGTACAAAAAGGAAAAGATTGGTATTTTTCCACTCAATTAAAATTAATTTATCATATACCTAATAAATTTGGTGAAACAAATTGCCCAATAATATTTAAATAAAATGAAGAAAATATTCCTTCTCCTTTTTTTTAGTTTTCCAATATTTTCTCAAAATTTTGAAGTCGGTGGAGGTTTAGGAACAAATTGGTATAAAGGAGATTATATGGATTGGGCCACCCGAATAAAATCCAAACAAATTTTAGACCTTGGCCCTAATATTAATGGATATTTTGGCTATCAAAAAACGGATCGATTTTTGTATAAATTGAATTTTGATCTCGGTACCTTTAGGAAATCGAATGATTACGTTTATTCTCCCACAGTCTTTAATAATGAAACTTTTTCGAGTTTATTAATTAATTTTTCTCCTTCTGTTGATTATAATTTTTTTGATTATTCATCAAATACTAAAATTCTTAATTGGACTCCATTTACATCTATGGGATTAAATTTGATGTTTTTAAATACGGATAACCCTAAGAATACACCCAATAAGACAAATTATTTTACTGCAGGAGTGAATTTTGGGTTTGGTGCTAAAATGGAAATTAACCAATTTTGGGGCATAAGGGCAGAAGTAATAACCACTAAAAGTTTTTCCGATAATTTTGAAGGTTTATCAACTCAGAGAAAATCCTTTGATTTTAATCTGAAAGGCACGGATAGATTACTTCAATTGAAAATTGGATTGACCTATAAAATTCATAAAATATTTTGTCCAACACAAATCTAAAAAACCCTTTGAATAGGTAATTATTTTATGTATTTTTGCCCCTTATTATGAGTATAGACCAAAAACTTATCGACAAATTCAATATCCCCAAGCATGTTGCGATCATTATGGATGGTAATGGAAGATGGGCTAAAGAAAAAGGCTTTAAAGATAGAATTTTTGGTCATAAAAATGCCATATTAGCAGTAAGGGAAGCAATTGAACTTTCAGGAGAAATAGGAGTTGAATATTTGACTTTATTTGCCTTTTCTACGGAGAATTGGAATCGTCCGAAAACGGAAGTTCGTGCTTTGATGGAATTATTGATTTCTACCATCATGAAGGAACTTGCGGGGATGATGGAAAAAAATATTCAAGTAAAAGTAATTGGAGATACCTCTTCTCTTCCATCTTCTACTTTGAAAATTTTGAATGATGCAATTGAAAAGACTAAAAATAATACGGGTTTATCCCTAGTTTTAGCACTTTCATATTCTGGTAAATGGGATATTACCCAGGCTACAAAAAAAATTGCCGAAAAGGTAAAAACTGGTTTATTAAATATTGAAGAAATTACAGAAAATCATGTTGCAGAAGAATTAGATACTGTCGGAATTCCAGACCCAGATTTAATGATTCGAACAGGCGGTGATCACCGGATTTCTAATTTCTTATTGTGGCAATTAGCCTATTGTGAATTATATATAATTGAGGACCTATATTGGCCAGATTTCAGAAAAGAACATTATATTAGAGCTATAATTGATTTTCAGCGTAGAGAAAGGCGTTTTGGTAAGACAAGTGAACAAATATTGGACTCCACTAGAAACAAAATATGAAATTAGAGAAGTTAAATCGTGTTAAAAATATTCTTCAAACAATCCTTTTTTTGGGCTTGTTTCTGACTTATTTTACCCCTCAAGCCCAGTTATTGGGCAAGCGTTTTTCACAATCCGCTTCCACTGAAATTAATGAGTTTGAATGGGCCAATCCTAGAGAATATACCATCAAAGAAATTACCGTTTCAGGCTCGGAATTCTATGATGGTAATTCAATGATTAATATTTCTGGTTTACGAGTTGGTGATGAAATAAAATTACCCGGAGAATCTCTTGGAGGAGCAATTCGTAAAATCATGAACCAAGGAATTTTAGAGGATGTAAAAATTTATGCTACTAAAAAAATTGGAAATGATATTTGGTTAGAAATTAGATTGAAGGAAAGACCTAGGCTTTATTCTTTAAAATATGAAGGAATTAGAAAAGGGGAGGGGGAATCAATATCAGATAAGGTAAAAACCTATAAAGGAAAAATTATTACAGAAACTTTAAAGAAAAATGTAAGCCTTACGGTTGCTCGCCATTTCCAAGATAAAGGATATCTCAATGTAAAGGTTGAACCCATAGTAAAAGTTGATTCCAATATGGGAAATAACGCCATTATGACCATGAAGGTAGATAAAGGGGTAAAAGTTAAAATTCAACATTTAGTGGTAAATGGAACAGAAAATGCTAAAATCAATAAATTAGTTCACAGAAAATTAAAAAATACCAAGCAAATTTTTCCTGGTAGATTTTTTAAAACTTCAAAATTCGTAGATAAGAAATTTAAGGAAGATAAGGAGACCCTTTTGGAGGCAATGAACAAATTGGGTTATCGAAATTTCCAATTATTGAGCGACTCAGTTGAAAAATTAAATGATAAAAGAATCAACCTTTATCTAAATGTTGTTCAAGGAAAAAAATTCTATTATCGTAGTATTAATTTTGAAGGTAATTTTATTTATCCTGATTCAACTTTAAAGGAGGTTTTAGGAATTGAAAAAGGAGATGTATATAATACTGAAGAATTAGGAAAAAGGTTAGAAGGAAATCCGGGCGACGATTTAAGTTCTGTCTATATGGATAATGGTTATTTATTCTACAATGCCCAACCCATCGAAGCACAGGTAGTTCAAGACTCTATTGATTTAGTAATTCGTATCAATGAAGGAAAACAAGCAACCATTAATCGAATTATTTTAAATGGAAACACCAAAACATCAGATAAAGTTGTTTTAAGAGAAATTCGTACACTACCAGGACAAAAATTTAATAAATCTTTAATTATTAGAACGGTAAGAGAATTATCTCAAATCGGTTATTTTGATCCAGAAAAAATTGATCCAAAGCCACAACCTCAGGCAGATGGTACGGTAGACATCGTTTATAATGTAGTTGAAAAATCATCTGAC
This sequence comes from uncultured Cytophagales bacterium, assembly GCA_964626405.1. GTDB lineage: Bacteria > Bacteroidota > Bacteroidia > Cytophagales > Spirosomataceae > CAZVFE01. The sequence goes on from CAZVFE010000004.1 coordinate 16,155, forward strand.
CAAATTGAATTATCTGGTGGATGGGGAGGTTATATTGGATTTATTGGAACCTTAGGAGTTACTTTCAATAATTTTTCTTTGAAATCTCTTATGGACGTCAAAAATCTAAAAGGTTTACCTTCGGGTGATGGCCAAAAACTTTCCATTCGTTTCCAAGCGAACGGAAAATCATATCAAAATTATAGTTTAGTATTTACAGAACCATGGTTAGGTGGCAAGAAGCCAAATTCCTTCTCCGTTTCATTGAATAAATCTGTTTCCTATCCATACCAATTCTCTAGAAATCAGGCTCTTTCTAATCCATATGGTGGTTACGGAGGTTATGGAGGATATGGTGGTTATGGCGGATTAGGTGGATATGGTGGATATGGAGGCTATGGTGGTTTTGGAGGTCTTGGCGGATTCGGAGGAGTTCCATCCTTCCCAGATTCCCTAATGAATGCACACTTTAATACCTCTACTATCTCAATAAGTTTAGGAAAAAGATTGAAATGGCCAGATGATTATTTCTCTCTAAGTAATTCATTATCCTTTACAAGATATGATGTCTTACGATATCTAACATTTGCCTTCCCAGAAGGAATTTCGAATACCTTCGCCTTTGTTTCTAATTTTTCAAGAAATAGTTTAGATAATCCGACCTTTACACGGGCAGGATCATCTTTTTCACTTACTGCATCTATTACACCTCCATTTTCACTATGGGGAATTGGTGGAAAATCCAAATTTATTGAATATCATAAGTGGATGTTTGATGCAAGTTGGTTTAGTCCTTTAGCAGGTAAATTTGTTATTCATACCAGAGCTCATTTAGGTTTCCTTGGTTCCTACGGAAATAGGCCGGTAACTACTTTTGAAAGATTTGACTTAGGAGGTTCTGGAATGGTTCAAGGTTTTACCTTTAATAGAGATATCGTAGGTCTGAGAGGTTATGCAGATCGTTCAATTGGCCCTTCTGGTAATTACGGACTTGGTGGGGTCGCCTACAATAAATTCGTATTGGAAGTACGTTATCCAATATCATTGAATCCATCTGCAACTATTTTCGGTTTAGCTTTTGCTGAAGGTGGAAATAATTTTTCCAATATCAAAGATTATAATCCTTTTAAATTATATCGTTCAGCGGGAATTGGAGCAAGAATTTTCATGCCAGCATTTGGTTTAATTGGAATCGATTATGGATTTGGATTTGATAAACCACAGCCAGGTGCAAGTGGTTTTGGACGTCAAGCATTTACATTCTCATTAGGACAACAATTAAGATAATTAAGCATGAAAACCATTAAATTAATCTTAATTTTATTTCTTTTTTTTAATGGTTTTAGTCTGTTTGCCCAAAAATTTGGATATATTGATTCTGAATTTATTACAAGTAAAATTCCTGAATATCAGGAAATACTAAAAAACCTAGATTCTTTGACTAAAGAGTCTATTCAGGAAGTAAACCAAATGAAATCAGATTTGCTAAAGTTGCAAAATGATTATAAATTAGACGAAGTACTTTTAACTGAAAATTTAAAACAAGAAAGATTAAAAGAAATTAATCAAAAGTCCAACGAAATTGTTAAATTTGAAACCTCCACTTTTGGAGAGAATGGTACTTTGTTTTTGGCAAGACAAAACGCTTTAAAACCAATATTAGATGAATTGTCCTCTGCTGTTGAAAAAGTGGTGAAAGAAAAGAAATTGGATTTTTTATTTGATAAATCCTCCGATGGAATGATGATGATTTATTCAAATCCTATTCATGATTATTCTGATTTCGTTTTAGAAGAATTGGGATTTGAACCAGATTTGAATATTAAAGAAGTAAATAATAACTAAAATAAATAATTGAAATTAAATTTAAATTAAATACAAATGAAAAACAGATTCTTTTTGGCCCTAACCCTACTTTTTGGCTTAGCGGCAATGCCTACACAAGCTCAAGTAAAAATTGGTTTTATTAATGCAGATTACATTCTTGGACAAATGCCGGAATCAAAGCAAGTTGAAGAGGAGTTAAAATCTACTCAAAACCAATACCAAGAACTTTATCAAACAAAAGTAAAGCAGTTTCAAGACAAATTAGCACAATATGAAGGTTTACCTCAAAATACTTCTGATGTAATTAAACAAGATTATGAGAAGGAATTACAAACTATGCAACAAGGGATTCAAGAATTCCAACAAACTTCTCAATCTTCTCTTCAAAAGAAACAAGCTCAATTACTTCAGCCTTTATTAGAGAAAATTGAATCTACGATGCATGCAGTAGCAAAGGAAAATGCTTATACTTATGTATTTAATTACGATGCTGGTTTAGGTACTGCTCCAATTTTATTACATTATCCAGATAATGCTAATATCTCTGATTTAGTATTGAAAAAATTAGGAATTACTCCTCCAGCTGCTCCAGCTACGAAATAATTCTAATTCGAATAATAAAAAAAGGATTAATATTAATTATTAATCCTTTTTTTTGTTTCTGAATTTTCAAAGGTTAATCGATCTTAAAATATTTCTTTTGAAATATAATTAAATTAACTACTCCGCAAAATATCGCTGCATCAGCAAAATTAAAAATTGGAGTAGAATAATATGTCCCTCCAAGAAAAGGTAACCATTCTGGTAAATATCCTTGGTAAAAATCAAAGAAAAACATATCAATAACTTGTCCATGAAACCAAGGACTAATCGCGTCATAGGGAGAATTATTTAAAAATACGCCATAGAAAATAGAATCTACTAAATTTCCGATTGCTCCCCCTAATATTAAGGCAATACTTATAATTAAGCCTTTGCTCGATCCCTTTTTTGTAAAATGAAATAGACCATAACCAATAAAACCAACTGCGATAATTCGAAATATAGTAAGAATTAATTTTCCATATTCAACCCCAAATTGCATACCAAAGGCCATTCCTTGGTTTAATGTATAATGAAGTTTGAAAAAATCTCCTATTATGGAAATTTCACCCATGAAACCAGGTTGCATGAAAAAATGGACAGATAATTTTATGATTTGATCAATTAGGATAATTCCCAATGCTAAGCCAAAATAGGGTAAACTCTTTTTAAACATTTTCTAATCTTCTCTTAATTTCATTTTTTAATAAGGTATATTCCCTCGAACTTTGTCCACTTATCGATTTGTTTTCTTCTGCCCTTCTAAATAAATAAGGCATTACAGAATTGATTGGGCCAAATGGAACATATTTTGCTACGTTAAAGCCTTTATCTGCCAAAATAAAGGAAATATTATCAGACATTCCTAATAATTGGGCAAAATAAATGTTAGGATGATTCCTAGGAATTTCTTTTTCCTCAATAAATTGGACCATTTTTGAACAACTCGTTTCATTATGCGTACCAATGCAAATGGATACTCTTGAAACATATTTTAAACATAAATCAATTGCATTATTAAAACTCCTATCAGTAGCTTCCTTTGTTTTATGAATTGGATCAGCAAAATTCTCTTCATGTGACCTTAACCTTTCCTTTTCCATATAGGCCCCTCGAACTAGTTTTACTCCTAGATAAAATTTCTCCTTAATCGCCTTTTTAATTATCTTTTCCAAATTATCATACATGTCTACCCGATACATCTGATAAGTATTATAAATAATAGGTTTTTTCAAATTGTATTTGTACATCATTTCATAGGCAAGAGCATCAATGCTGTCTTGTATCCAGGATTCTTCTGCATCAATGAAAATTCTTACGTCATTTTTATAGGCAGTTTCACAAATTTCAATTAATAAACGTTTAGAATTTTCGAAATTGGATTTATTGTTCTCTGATAAGCCATTTTCTGTTTGATATTCCTCTAAAACCTCCGTCTTGAAAATTCCTGAAATTTTAAATACCGTAAAGGGTATACCATCCTCATTCTTAGCCTTTTCTATGGTTTTTAAAATTTCATTTTTCGTTAAAATAAAAGATTTCTCATTTTCCTCTCCTTCCACGGAATAATCCAAAATTGTACCTATTTTAGATTTTTTTAAACTATCTATAGTGGGTTGACATTCCTCAATTGTTTCACCACCACAAAATTGTTTGAAAATGGTAGATTTTATTAATTTTTTAATAGGAAAATGAATATAAATGAACAATTTGATAAAAAAAGTTCCTAACTTTACAAACCAATTTTGATTCATGATCGCAAATATCAAATAGGACCTTCGGATTTCCGAATCAGATTTCGTTCTAAATGCTGTTTTTGTATCGTTGAATGAAATGTTTTTCATCGTTTGATGATTCATTTTTTTTAAACCGAATGCAAATATAAAGGTTTAAAAATGATTTAGTTAAAAAAAATAAAGTTTTAAAAGGGGTAAAGCCCAACAATTATTATGAATGCCAATTTAGATATCGTGAAGATGCAAGACTGGATTAACACTAATGGAAATCCATTAATTATTGCAGGTCCTTGCTCAGCAGAGACAGAAGAACAAGTTCTTGAGACCGCTAGAAGAATTAAAGCGGAGGGCTATGCCCATGTGATGAGAGCTGGAGTATGGAAACCAAGAACGCGTCCTGGTTCATTTGAAGGAATGGGAGAGCCTGCCCTTAAATGGTTAGTTGAAGCGAAGAAAGAAACAGGAATTCCAACTGCAGTAGAAGTTGCAACTCCTGAACATATTGAATTGGCTTTAAAATATGGAGTAGATATTTTATGGATTGGTGCTCGTACAACCGTAAATCCATTCAATGTGCAAGAAATTGCAGATGCTTTAAAAGGTGTTGATGTTCCAGTATTGGTAAAAAATCCTGTTAATCCTGATTTAGCATTATGGGTTGGAGCACTTGAAAGACTTCAAAATTCTGGTATCAAGAAATTAGGTGCCATTCACAGAGGTTTCTCCAATGCACAAGAAACAAAATACAGAAATTCACCGATGTGGTCAATTGCTGTAGAAATGAAAAGATTATTCCCAGACCTTCCAATGATTGGTGATCCATCTCATATGGCTGGAAAGAGAGCATATTTGAAAGAATTATCTCAGCGTATTTTAGATTTAAATTATGACGGTATGATTATTGAATCACACCGTGATCCGGATGCGGCTTGGTCTGATGCTGCACAGCAATTAACACCAGAGGATTTAGGTTTAATGTTGAAGGATTTAGAAATTAGAAAATCTGAATATGGTTCTGATTTCCAAAATGAATTAGTTTCTCTTCGTGAGAAAATTGATAATATCGACCGTGAATTATTAGAAGTTCTTGCAGCAAGAATGGCAGTAGTAGAGCGTCTTGGAGAATACAAGCGTGATAATAATGTTGCCGTTTTACAATTAGACCGTTGGAAAGAAGTTCATGCTGATAGAGCAAACCAAGCAAAAGGATTAAACTTATATCCTGAATTTGTAGAAGAACTATTCAAATTGGTTCACTTGGAATCAATTAGAAAACAAACTGAAGTAATGAATTCACAGCCAGCTTAAGCATGTCTGAAAAAATTAGAGTTCGTTTTGCTCCAAGTCCTACCGGACCCTTGCATATAGGTGGAGTAAGAACTGCACTTTACAATTACTTATTCGCTAAAAAACACCAGGGTACCTTCATTCTTAGAATTGAAGATACTGACCAAACAAGGTTTGTGCCTGGTGCAGAAGAATACATCCTTGATTCCCTTAAATGGTTAGGCATTCAGCCAGATGAGGGAGTTGGGGTTGGTGGTTCTTTTGCGCCTTATAGACAAAGTGAGCGAAAAGAAATTTATCAAAAATATACCCAAGATTTAATTAATAGTGGTAAAGCATATTATGCTTTTGATACTGCAGAGGAATTAGATGCTCAAAGAAAAATCTATGAGTCCAAAGGTGGTGCCTTTCAATATAATGCACTTACTCGCCTTAAGATGCGCAATTCCCTTTCTCTTTCACCTGCACAGGTTAAAGAATTAATAGAATCTGGTAATCCCTATGTTATCCGTTTAAATGTTCCCGCTAAAGGAGAAGTTCGCTTTCAGGATTTAATTCGTGATTGGGTTCATGTTCATAATTCTGCCATTGATGATAAGGTTTTAATGAAATCCGATGGGATGCCTACCTATCATCTAGCAAATATTGTGGATGACCATTTAATGGGAATTACCCATGTAATTCGGGGTGAGGAATGGTTACCCTCAGCACCTTTGCATATTTTATTATATAAGGCATTTGGATGGGAAGCTCCACAATTTGCCCACCTTCCTTTATTGTTGAAGCCAGAGGGGAATGGAAAGCTTTCAAAAAGAGATGCTGATTTAGGTGGATTTCCTGTATTTCCTTTAGAATGGAAAGACCCAGCTAATGGTTCAATTTCTAAAGGCTTTAGAGAAGAAGGTTATCTGGTTCCAGCTACTCTAAACTTTTTGGCCTTTTTGGGTTGGAATCCAGGAAATGAACAAGAATTATTTAGCTTAGAAGAATTAGTAAAATCTTTTTCAATTGAAAGAGTTTCAAAGGCAGGAGCAAAATTTGATGTTGCTAAAGCTAATTGGTTCAATCAAGAATATCTAAAAAAGGAAGACCCTGTAAAATTAGCCCAAGAAATTCTTCCAAACCTTGATTCAAAAATTGCAGTAGAATTAGTAAAATTAGTTTTAGATCGAATTACTTTTCCATCTGAAATTAAAAGCTTTGCAGAAAACTTTTTTACCGCTCCGCATGAATACGATCAATCAATAATCGATTCTAAATGGAATGAAGATTCCCAAAAAGCGTTTTCTATTTTAGATCAATTATTTGAAATTCCATTCGAAATTTGGGATGAAAATTCCATTCACGACAATATTTTTCATAAATTAGACGAAAACGGAATTAAAATGGGAAAAGTTATGCAATTATTACGTGTAGCTATGACAGGCACAAAAGCCGGCCCAGATTTAATGATTTCATTGAAACTTTGGGGACAATCTGAGGTTTCTGCCAGATTAAAAAAGGCAATTCACTTTTTTTCAAAATAAAATGGCAAAAAAAGCATCAAATAATAAAAAGCCTGTAGTACATCCCGATTTAGAAGGATTGGATTTTATTATTGATTCTTATGGAAAAATAAGTCCTACCATTGATCGTGATAAAATTCATGAATTTTTGAATAGAGAAATGCCAAATGATAAAAAATTAAATGATTCTAAAAATGAAAATAAGTAAGGAGGAAGTAGAAAAAATTGCCCATCTTGCCCGTCTTCATTTGCCAGAAAATGAAGTAGAAGAATATCAAGATTCTCTATCAAAAGTATTAGTATGGATGGAATCTCTGAATGCAGTTGATACAGACCAGGTCGAGCCGCTTCGACATATTTCTCGCATTGAAAACAATTTAAGAGAAGATAAATCTTTTATTTCTTTAGATAAATCAAAGGCACTTTCTCTTGGGCCAGATACCAATGAGGATTATTTTAAAGTACCACAGGTAAAAGAATAAGGTTTTTTATTAATTATAAAATTCCAAGGCTTCTTTCATTTCCTTGTCTGAAATTTCAATATCATAATAACAATTTCCAATACCAGATATTAGTGAAAATCGAACAGATTTGCCGATATTTTTTTTGTCTTGTTTAGTTAGTTGAATGATTTGCTTATAATCTTCTTTTTTGATTTTTACCTTACCGAAACAAACGAAAATATAAGATTGAATTTCTTCCATTTGATCTTCAGAAATTAATCCTTTTTTTAATGCAAGAAAAGATTCACAAATCATTCCTATGGCAATTGCCTCCCCATGCAATAATCTATTTTTTCCTTTGCTTAAAAAATGTGTTTCCACGGCATGTCCTAAGGTATGCCCAAAATTTAAAATTTTCCTTAATCCCTTTTCTCTAGGATCTTCTAAAACTACCTTTTCTTTGATAGCTACAGATTTTTCAACTAATTCCTGAAAATTTAATTCCTCCCAATCATTTTGCTTTATTTCATTCCAAGTTGTTTTGTCTTGAATTAAACAATGTTTAATTATTTCAGCGAAACCAGATCTTTTTTCACTGATTGGAAGTGTATTTAGGAATTGGGTATCTATTAAAACAAATTTTGGAAGGGTAAAAACACCAATATGGTTTTTAAAACCATGGAAATCTATTCCCAATTTTCCACCTACAGAAGCATCTACTTGGGCAAGTAGGGTAGTAGGTATTTGAATAAAATCGATTCCTCTTTTATAGGTTGAGGCACAAAAACCGCCCATATCACCAATAACGCCACCTCCAAGGTTAATAACAAGACCGTGACGATCAAATTGGGCTTTTGTTAATTTTTCCCAAATTAATTCAGCGGTTTTAAGGTTTTTTTCTTCCTCACCCGCCTTAATTAGGATTTTTATATAATTATTAGGTAGATAAGAATCTATCAAAGGCAAACAATGCTTTTGCGTGTTTTTATCTACTATTACCGCAATTTTTGAATATGAATTAGCATTCAAAAATTGCGGTAAACTCTCAGATATGGGAGCTAATATTACAGACATTATTTATAGGTAACAGACTTTACAGCTGCTATTGTTCGATCTATTGATGGTAAAATCTCCTCAATTAATGTTGGAGCGTATGGTAATGGTAAATCCTTTGAAGTTACTCGTACAATCGGAGCATCTAAATAGTCAAATGCAAATCTTTGTACATGGTAAGTGATTTCTCCAGCAATAGATGCTAATGGATTCGCCTCCTCTAGAATTACTAAACGATTGGTTTTCTTTACAGATTCAACAATTGCCTTATAGTCAATTGGACGAACCGTTCTTAGGTCAATTAATTCAGCATTAATTCCCATTTTTTTCAATTCTTCTACTGCAGGAATTGCTACTCTAGGAACCATTTTTCCGAAACTTACAATCGTTACATCATCCCCCTTCTCAACTATATTTGCTATTCCAATTGGAATTAAAAATTCTCCATCAGGAACCAATCCCTTATCTCCATACATTAATTCTGATTCCATGAAAATTACAGGATCATTGTCTCTGATAGAAGATTTTAATAATCCTTTTGCATCAGCAGGATTAGAAGGAATTACCACCTTTAATCCAGGTGTATTGGCATACCAATTTTCAAAATTTGAAGAGTGTTGCGAAGATAATTGTCCCGCATTTCCAGTGGGTCCTCTAAATACGATTGGACAATTATACTGTCCACCCGACATAGACATCATTTTTGCAGCACCATTGATAATTTGGTCAATTGCAACCAAAGAGAAATTGAATGTCATGAATTCGACAATCGGACGAAGTCCGTTTATTGATGCACCGATTCCGATTCCACCAAATCCTAATTCTGCAATTGGTGTATCAATTACACGATCCGGACCAAATTCATCCAACATTCCCTGAGAAACTTTATAAGCACCATTGTATTCAGCTACTTCTTCCCCCATTAAAAAAACGGAAGAATCTCTTCTCATTTCTTCAGTCATGGCCTCTCTTAAGGCTTCTCTGAATTGTAATTCTCTCATATTTGTTTTTTAAATTGACGCACAAAAATACGAAAAAAAAATGAGAATTGGGAATCAATAATTCGGAATTAATTAATAAAAATTTCCAAATTTTAATTCCCAATTCTCAATTCAATTTGCCTTTCCTAAATTTAGGTAAAAGGAAAATGGATTTTAAATTATTAGCGTTAATCGAGATCCGTCAGAGGTTATTCCTTGGATTTTTACTCTTCCGCGGTTTTCATCTAATAATTTCGCAGTAACTTCAGGGTCACTAACAGCTTTATCATTGATGTTTGTAATGATAAAACCTTCCTCAATTCCATAATATTGTAATCTACCTTCCTCTAAAATTTCAACTACTTTCACACCTGAATCAATTTTGAATTTTTCTTTATCAGATGCTGAAATTTTAGCTAGTTTAGCTCCCAGGAATTTACTCTTTATAGCATTTGCCTTTTCATTTAAAACAATTTCAGTGTTTCCATCGTAATTTCTTAATACCACCCCGATAGTTTTAATTTCTCCTTCACGATTGATTTTTAAATTTACCTTTTCTCCCGGTCTTTTTCTACCAATCATTTCCACTAATTTCGCCGTTTCGGTAATTTTTACACCATCAATCTCAGTAATTACATCATTGATTTTTACACCTGCATCTTTGGCCGCAGAATTTTCTGCAAATCCATTTACATACGCACCAAAGTCTACTTTTAAATCTTTTTGTGATTTTAAATCAGAATTAACTTGTCCGAAAGTAATTCCCAAGAAGCCTCTCTGAACATTTCCATATTTGATTAAATCTGAAGATACCTTTTTTACAATACTAACAGGTACTGCAAATGAATAACCTGCAAATTGTCCTGTTCTAGAATAAATTGCTGTATTAATACCTATTAATTCTCCATTTAAATTTACTAATGCACCACCTGAATTTCCAGGATTAACTGCTGCATCAGTTTGTATAAAGGATTCCAAGGCCGCAAGAGAAGAGCCATTATTTGTTCGCGAATTTTGTCCGATAATATTGCTTCTGCCCTTTGCTGATATAATTCCTGCTGTAACTGTAGACTCTAAATTAAAAGGATTACCTACTGCCAAAACCCATTCTCCTACTTTTATATTATCTGAATCCCCAAAATTTAGGAAAGGTAAATCTTTTCCATCAATCTTTACTACTGCAATATCAGAGCTTGGATCAGTTGATATTACTTTTCCTTCATATTCCTTTTTATTATTTAAAATTACCTTTACCTCCTCTGCGTCTTCAATTACATGGTTATTTGTTACGATATAACCATCTTCTGAAATGATTACCCCTGAACCTGATCCCTCTTGAATTTGAGGCTCCCTTCTATTTTCAAATGGATTTCCGAAACTGAAAAAGTCATCAAATGGATTGGAATATCCCCTTTGTTGTACTTTTGCCTTTACCTTTATGTGCACTACAGCAGGTGTAGACTTTTCTGCAGCATAAGAAAATTCACCTGGATTTCCCGGGACGGCTGTTGAGTTAATAACATTTGTGAAAGCACTCTGAGAATTTGTTACTCCTTGATTCCCACTAAAATTAAATAAATGGTAGGCACCTAATGTTAATCCACTCGACAATAATGCCACCGCTGACAACATTTTAATTTGATTTTTGATTTCCATTTTTATTAAATATTTTAATTCTTAAATGATTACACTAATTTAACTAAAAATTAAGAGTAAAAATTCTCTAAAATTTCTTTTTTAACATTTTTTAATGAATTTTTGTTCTACTCCTTAAATTTTTTTTTGCCTTTAAAAAGCATTGAAATCAATTTTCCTATTAAAACCATTAATACCGTTCCGACAACAATACTCAATTTTGGGTCAAGGTTAAATTGAAATTCTTTTGGAAGAAAAGATTGAATACTAAGATATAAAACAGAAATTATTCCCACTAGGGTGCTGATAATTGCTGTCCGTGGTCCGCTATTTTTATTCATAATGGCTAGTAAAAATAAGCCCAACATTCCAGAGGCAAAAATTCCTGATAATATCCACCATGTTTCTAAAATGCTTTTAATTCCAATCATCAGGAGCCCGAATCCTAAGCCCATTAATCCAATAATTAGAGAAATTATTCGGATGGCTTTTAATTTTTTTTCATCAGAATTAAATTTATTTCGAATAAAATCATTCATGATAATCGTGGCAGAGCTATTGATTCCATTCGATATGGCAGACATTCCCGCAGACAAAAGAGCTGCGATAATTAATCCTTTAAAACCCATTGGGACATGATTTTGAATAAAATCTGGTAAGACCTTGTCTCCAATCCCATCGGCCCCATATTCTAGCTTTAATGCATTCAGTTCATCTGGATTTACCGAATAATACCCATATAAGGATGTTCCTATAAAAAAGAACATAAAAGAAACAGGAATATAATAATAGGCTACTGCCCAAACAGACTTTGCCGCTTCCTGATTGTTTGGTGCGGTATGATATCGCTGTATATAATTTTGGTCGACTCCAAAATTCGTCAAATTAATAAAAAATCCATACAAAAAGACGGTCCAAAAGCTGGATTTTCCAAAATCTAAATCAAAACTTCCAAGACTAAATTTATTATTTTTTTCCGCGATATCGATTATTTGTATAAAATCTACTTTTGAAAAGATGATTGCCAATATGATGATTGCACCAAGTGTTTTAATAATGGATTGAGCAACTTCAGTCCATATTATTGCTCTTATTCCTCCTAATAAAGAATAAAAGATAATTGTTCCAGCAATAATGATCATGATAACTTCGATATTCCAGTTGGTAAAACGATGAATTACCAGGCTCATTGCGAAAAATATGGTTCCCATTCTTGCCAATTGTGTAAGGATAAAGCAAACCATGGGGTATATTGTAGCCCATCTTCCAAATCTTTTTTCTAAATGGTCGTAAGCAGAAGGGGAGGATTGGCTTTTATAAAAGGGAATAAAATATTTATTAGCAAAATAGGCAGCAAAGGGAATGGATAAACTAAATGCAAATGCATTCCAATTCGTCATAAAAGATCTCCCAGGATCTCCTAAAAAAGTAATAGCAGATAAAAAAGTGGCATAAAAACTAAGTCCGAGCGCCCAAGTTGGAATTTTCCCCTTCGAAACGGAATAATCCTCTATATTTTGATTTTTATCTGAAAATTTCCAGCCTAAAAATATAACAAAGGCCAAATAAAAAAATATAATTAACCCATCAATCATATTTTATTGATATCTAAAATGATATGTTTAATTTTTTGCCTTTTCCATGTATAGGTAATATGAATATTTCCATCTGATGTTTGAATGATGGCTGGATAGGAGAATTCTGAGCCCATTTCATTTTCTAATTCAATAATATTTTTCCAGGTCAATCCATCTTCAGAAATAGCAACTGCCAAAATACCTCTATTCCCTGTTTTTTCTGTTGTAGGATTATATACAATAAGGTGCCTTCCATCTTTTAAACTCACAGCATCAATTCCTGAGTTTGGATTCAATAAATTAGTTTTACTCAATTTCGTCCAAGTTTTTCCATTATCACTTGAAAATGATTGTAAAATAAAACCAGTTTTTGAGCGACAAACTAAGGAGAGTCTTCCGTCCTTTAATTTTAAAATACTAGGTTGTATGGCAGCATCTTTCCTTGCATTCAACTTGTCCGTTCTAGTCCAAGTTTTTCCTTGATCCTCTGTAAATTCCATATGCAATCTCCATCCTTTGTCTTCTGTGCTTGAAGGGGATAATAGGGTTTTGCCAATCATTTCAGGTTTGTTTTTTACAGGACCAATGATATTTTTCGGAAGTTTTTCGGCCTCAGACCACGATTTTCCATTGTCTTTGGAACGTTTCATCATTCCCCACCATTCATCGGGTGCGGGTCCTTCCTTATAAAATAATAATAAATCTCCGTTTGGCCATTGAAATAAAACTGGGTTCCAGGTAGGATAACGAAGATTTGCATTTTGAATGCCGTTTGCAACTTCTATTGGTTCAGACCATTTTCCGTTCTGAAACCTACTTGTCCAAATCCCAACATCTGGATTTTTTTCATGCTTTCCTCCAAACCATGCCGCAATTAATCCTCCTGGAATTTCTTCAAGGGTGGAGGCATGACAAGATGGGAAAGGGGCATTTAGGTAAATAAATTCATTTTTTTGAATTTGGCCATTTAAAAGAAATGGAAAAATGATCAAAACAAGAATTTTATATTTCATGGTTTAAATTAGATAAAGGTTTTCTCAAATAACCATTTTTTTCCTAATTTTGCAAATCATTTTACCAAACGAAACAACATGTCATTAAGCGAACAGGAATTACTGAGAAGACAAAAAGTAGAAGAATTAAAGAATCTTGGGATAGATCCATATCCAGCACCTTTATATCCAGTAAATGTTCATTCTAAACAGGTTTTGGAGGAATATTCCGAAGAGGAAAATAATTTCCAAGAAGTTTGCTTAGCGGGTAGATTAATGTCGTTTAGAATCATGGGAAATGCATCATTTGCTGTTTTACAAGATTCAGAAGGCAAAATTCAGCTTTATTTTAATAGAGATGTGATTTGTCCGGGTGAGGATAAAACAATGTATAATACAGTATTCAAAAAACTATTGGATATTGGAGATATAGTGGGCGTAAAAGGCCACGTTTTTAAAACGAAAATGGGGGAGACTTCCGTCCATGTTAAAGAATATACTTTATTGTCTAAGTCAATTCGTCCTTTACCAATTGTAAAGGAAGCGGATGGACAAACCTTTGATGCGATTTCAGATCCAGAATTGAGGTTTAGACAGCGTTATGTAGATTTAATTGTAAATTCCAAAGTAAAGGATTATTTCCAAAAGAGGGCAAAGATTATTTCTACCATGCGTTCAATGTTTGATTCTGAGGGATGGTTAGAAGTTGAGACTCCTATCTTACAACCAATTCATGGAGGGGCTGCTGCCAGACCCTTTGTTACCCATCATAATACATTAGATATGCCTTTATATCTAAGAATTGCCAATGAATTATATTTGAAAAGATTAATAGTTGGAGGGTTTGATGGAGTCTATGAATTTGGAAAAATGTTCCGAAATGAAGGAATGGATAGAACCCATAATCCTGAATTTACTTCATTAGAATTTTACGTTGCCTACAAGGATTATTTTTGGATGATGGACTATACCGAAAAAATATTCAATAATGTAGCAAAGGCTTTACATGGAAACACACAAGTTCAAGTTGGAGAAAATTTAATTGAATTTGGTGGAAAATTTGAAAGATTATCCATTGTTCAAGCGATTGAAAAGCATACGGGAATAGATGTTAATGCTCTTTCAGAAGAAGAATTAGGAATTAAATGTAAGGAATTGGGTATTGAGATTACCAAAGAAATGGGTAAGGGTAAATTAATCGATGAATTATTTGGAGAAAAAGTAGAACATCATTTAATCCAACCTACCTTTATTATAGATTATCCTGTTGAGATGTCTCCTTTAACCAAAAAGCATCGTAGCCAGGAAGGATTGGTGGAGCGTTTTGAATTATTCATCAACGGAAAAGAAGTTGCAAACGCCTACACAGAATTAAATGATCCTCAGGATCAAAGAGAAAGATTTGAAGATCAATTAAAATTAGCAGAAAAAGGGGATGATGAAGCGATGGCAATGGACAATGATTTTATCCGAGCATTGGAATATGCTATGCCTCCTACTTCAGGAATTGGTATTGGAATTGACCGTTTGACCATGTTAATGACGAATAATGCCTCCATTCAAGAAGTGATTTTCTTCCCGCAGATGAGACCAGAGATAAATTAATAAGGTTCTGGGCTAATTTAAATTTTATTTAGTGAAATTGGGGTTAAGAATTCTTTGATTAAATAAAAAATTGTGAAATTGGATAATTAATTCTTAATTTTTCAAAAAAAATAATTTAAAATGCTCAATAACCTTTTTAGAAAAAAATCAATTGATAAAATACTAACCGATCAAAAAGTCTTGGAATCTGTAAAGGATTCCTCCTTATTGAAAAATTTAGGAGTTAGAGATTTGACCTTTCTGGGGGTTGCAGCAATTATTGGAGCCAGTATATTTTCTGCTATTGGACAAGCTTCCTTTTATGGCGGTCCGGCTGTTTCTATGTTATTTATTTTTACCGCTGTAGCCTGTATGTTTACAGCCTTTTGTTATGCCCGTTTTGCCTCCACTGTGCCAATTTCAGGATCTGCTTATTCTTATGCTTATACTTCCCTGGGTGAAATAATGGCCTGGATTCTTGGTTGGAATTTATTATTAGAATATGGAATTTCCAATGTGGCAGTGGCCATTTCTTGGTCAAAATATTTTGTGGATATGCTAGAGGGTATGGGAATAACAGTACCCGAATTTATCACCATGGATTATTTGTCTGCTAAAAGGGCCTTTAATCAAGTAGTTCCAATGCTTCAGGAAGGACAAATTCTGGAGAATTTACCAGTAAATTTAAGAGAAGGTTATATTGCTTATACCTCCGCACCAATCATAGCGGGTTTTCATTTTGTGGCAAATTTACCTGCTTTATTGATAACCGTATTAATCACGGCTTTGGTTTATATCGGAATTAAAGAATCTAAGAATACGAATAATATTCTTGTAATATTGAAGTTATTTGTGATTTTATTGGTGGTATTTGTAGGTGCATTTTATGTCGAAACAGAAAATTGGTCACCTTTTGCACCGAATGGTGTGGCGGGAGTTTTAAAATCAGTAGCAGCGGTCAGTTTTGCTTATATTGGTTTTGATTCAATATCAACTACTGCCGAAGAGTGTAAGAATCCGCAGAGAGATATTCCAAGGGCGATGATGTGGGCATTAATTATCTGTACCTTATTGTACGTCTTGATTACTTTTGTGCTAACGGGAATTGTTCCGTCTAATCAATTAGAGGGAATTCAAGATCCTTTGGCCTATATGTTTTCTTCTATTGGTTTAAATGGAGTTTCTGGTATTGTTGCTGTTTCTGCTGTGATTGCTTTAACTTCGGCTTTATTAGTCTATCAATTAGGCCAGCCAAGAATTTGGATGGTGATGGCTAGAGATGGTTTATTGCCAAAAAGATTTGCTCGAATTAGTAAAAGATATCATACACCAAGTTTTTCAACCATAATGACAGGCGTTTTAGTTGGGGTTCCAGCCTTATTTGCCAATTTGGAGGAAGTGATTAATTTATCTTCGATAGGAACCTTATTTGCCTTTTTATTGGTTTGTGGAGGCGTTTTAATTTTAGATTTAAACCCGGAGAATCAGAAAAAATCTAAATTTAAAATCCCTTATGTCAATTCTTCTTTTTGGATAATTGCAGCCTTATTAATTGCCCTGATTATCTTTTGGCCAAATAATTGGTCAGAATGGATTAATCTTCATATTTCTGGAACAGAAAAATTGAATAATTGGATCATGACATTCTTTTTTATTTCTTGGTTTGTTCTTGGCATATTTTCCATAACGCATAAATTATCCTTAATTCCTGTTTTGGGCGTTTTAGTAAATTTATATTTAATGACGCAAATGGGGGCAGAAAATTGGGAGAGATTCTTTATTTGGTGTGCAATAGGATTTGCAATTTATTTTGGATATTCAAGGAAGAATTCGAAATTAAATGAAGCCTAATGAGATTGGCACTTGTCATATTAAATTTTAATACGAGGAATTTCCTTGAGGAATATTTACCTAAGGTCATTGAATTTTCTCCTCAGGCTGAAATTTATGTAATTGATAATGGATCGTGGGATGATTCTGTAGAATATTTAAATAAAAATTTCCCAGAGATTTCCCTGGTAAAATTAACCAAAAATTTGGGCTTTGCTGGAGGGTATCAAGAAGGGCTAAAGTCAATAAATTCAGACTGGTATTTATTATTAAATTCCGATGTTCTTCCTTCAAAAAATTGGTTGGAACCTTTAATCAATTATGTAAAAGATAAACCTATCGTCAAGGTGGTTCAGCCTTATTTATATACGATAGAGAATGAGTCTAAGTTTGAGTACGCAGGGGCAGCAGGAGGTTTTTGGGATTATTTAGGCTATCCATTTTGTAGGGGGAGAGTGTTTCAAAATCTAGAAATGGATGAAGGGCAATACCCTTCAGGAAAAATTGGATGGGCAACCGGCGCGGCATTGATGATAGATTCAAAGGTTTATTGGGAGTCTGGAGGGCTAGATACTTATTTCTTTGCCCACATGGAAGAAATCGATTTATGCTGGAGAGTTCAAAGGATGGGATATGAAATACATGCAGTATCTGAATCTAAGGTTCAACATGTAGGAGGAGGAACCCTTCAGGTAGGGTCACCTATGAAAACCTATCTAAATTTTCGAAATAATTTAATATTATTATTTAAAAATCTTCCATTATTACATTTTTTGCCTGTTTTAATGGCTCGATTGATTTTAGATGGAGTAGCTGGACTAAAATTTTTATTAGAAGGTAATCCAAAACATTGTCTGGCAATAATTCATGCCCATTTCGGATTTTATTCTTATGCTTTATTCCAGAAAAAAGAAAAATACACCTTTAAAAAGAGGGGAAAAATAACTTTCTTTAAAGGTTTTATTTTATTAAAATACTTTGGAGGAAGGAAAATAAAATTATAAATCCCAAACAGAAGGATGATATCTTTCTCTCAGATATTTTCTGATATTCATCCAAAATGCTAATACCATATAAATAATCACTGGAGAACCCAAGGTAAAGAAAGATGCGTAGATGAAATAAAGTCTTATTCTATTGGAAGAAATTTTGAATTTTTCTCCAATTTTCTGGCAAACTCCAAAAGCTTGATATTCAATTAGATACTTAATTTTTTCCATTTTAAAATTTTTCTATAAAATTTAGAACAATTTTTTGCAGCGATTGTTATAGCAAAAGTAGGTATTTCAAAGAAATTTACCTAAAAATATGAGTTTATTGTTAAATAAGTTCATTAATAAGTTGTAATCTGAATATTTTTAATTAGTTTTGAACCGTCGAAAGAGAATTAATTTATTAGACCATTGACATACTAAAAATTTTCCAAGCCATCCACTAGGCGATTTTCAGTTTAACAGTCAGTTATTTAATGACTTAAAATTCTTTCCTCGAATGAATTTTTAATTTTTTTTATTATGCAAACTGGAGTAGTTAAGTTTTTCAACCAATCTAAAGGATTTGGTTTTATTGTCGATGACAAAACTGGTAAGGACATTTTTGTTCACATTACCGCATTAAATGGAATTTCTTTAAATGAGAACGATCCTGTTACATTTGAAGTAGTTGAAGGTAAAAGAGGCCTTAACGCAGCGAATGTTCAAAAATCATAAAATGATTTAATTGAAAAAAAAGGTTGTTGGAGGGATCCAGCAACCTTTTTTTATTTATTTCAATTTTTAAGGATGATTTAGTCTCTTCTATTCAAGATAGAGACATAATATAATAATTGAGCTAACATACCTAGGGCTGCTGCTACATAAGTCATTGCTGCCCACCATAAAGCATCTTTAGACATTGCAAATTCAGAGTTAGTCACTACGCCATTATCCTTAATCCATTTTAATGCACGATTTGAAGCATCAAATTCAACAGGGAGTGTAATGAAACTAAAGAGTGTTGCCACAGCGAACATTGCTACTCCAATAGTTAATAATGTTGCGTTTCCTGAAGAATAAATTACAAACATTCCAATCATCAAGAAAATTGGCATAATTCCACTCACTGCAGAAAGCATTGGCACCATGGCTGATCTAAATTGAAGAAAGGAATATGCCGTAGCATGTTGAACTGCATGGCCACATTCGTGGGCTGCCACAGCCGCTGCTGCCGCATTTCTTCCATAATATACGTCTTCAGATAAATTAACCGTCTTTTTTGATGGGTCATAATGGTCTGTTAATCTTCCTCCAACATGAATAATTTGTACATCATAAATTCCGTTGTCGTGAAGCATTTTCTCGGCAATCTCGGCACCAGAAAGTCCAGATTCTAATGGAATCTTGGCGTATTCTTTAAATTTTGATTTTAATCGTCCTGAAATAATCATGCCAATAACGGCAAAAATGATTCCTAAAAAATAAATTCCTGTCATTGTTGTATTTTATTAATTATTGTTGTTGTAGAGTAATTTGGTACAAATTCAATTGTTTCCACTTTTCCGCCGTTTGCTAAGACTTCTTTTGCTCCAACGATATTTTCAATGGAATAATCGCCTCCTTTAATTAAAACGTTTGGTTCTAAATTTAGTATTAAATTTAAGGGAGTTTCTTCAGAAAAAATAATTACCATATCAATAAATTCCAAGGCAGCTAATACTCTTGCTCTAGCCATTTCAGAGTTGATGGGTCTTGATTCTCCTTTTAATTGCCTTACGGAAGAATCAGAATTTAGTCCTAGAATTAATTTATCCCCTTTTTCTTTCGCTTTTTCTAAATAATCCACATGGCCTAAATGTAAAATATCAAAACAGCCATTCGTAAAAACAACGGATTGGTTTTCTGATTTCCAATGTTTTCTAAGGTTGATTGCTTGTTCTAAATTAAGAATTTTCTTTGCTGTTTTCAATTTCTTTCTTTTTATGAATAAGGGTATAAATTAAACCTATACTTCCAAATAACAAAATTGTAACCATTTGTGTTCCATGAAAAAATGTGGCAAGGGCAAATCCATCTTTAGAGTTAATGCTAAAAAATACGAGAGCAGCTGCCACTAAACCATGATAAGATCCAATTCCACCTTGTGTTGGAATGACCATCCCAATGGTTCCCATAGTAAAGGTCGTGAGTACGACGGTCCATCCAAGATCTTTGGTGAGATCAAAGGCTTTGAATAGAAAATATGTTCCCAAAAAATAAGAGATCCAAATGATTAGGGAGTAAAAGATAAAAAGGCCTATTTTATTCACTTTGGTAATAGAAAATAAACCTTCCGAAAATCCAGATAAATATTTTCCAACGAATGGCAGTTTTTCTAATTTTTCGGTCGTGAATTCTCCGTTTTGGCTAATTAATCTCCAGCCAATAAATATCAGGACAATAAAAAATAAAACTATGGTAATGACAAGAATGGCATTATCATGAAGATTAAATTCTGGGAAAAAATTTTCTTTTATTGGTTCAAAACTAAAAATTACAGCTAGAATAAATAGTCCGAGCATTCCAAATAAATCAGCAATTCTTTCGGTAATTACAGTTCCAAAAGATTTGTCCACTGGAATTTGATTGGTTTTGTTTAAACTAACACATCGAGAAAATTCCCCAAGTCTAGGAATTAAAAAGCTAGCTAAATAGCCGATCATTACGGCCATAAAACTTGAAATAGCGCTAGGGTGAAAATCAAGGGAATTTAGTAATTGATTCCATCTAAGACCTCTAATTACATGTGCAAATAATCCAATTAAGATGGATGCTAGAACCCAAAAATAATTTGCTTGGTAAAAATAATGAATAATGAGTGACCAATTTACTCCAGAAGAAGTAAATGACCAATAAAGCAGTGCTACTGCAATTAGAGTGGAAAGGGAATATTTTATAAACTTTTTCAAATGATAATCCTTGGTAATTTTCAAAATTAAATTAAAATCTTAGAATATGAGGAAATTTCAGTTATTTTTTATAAATTTGCACTTTCTTATGTATTTGTAGGAATAAGATTAACCAAATAAAAAAATAATGAGGATACTGTACGTTTCAAGCGAGGTAGACCCCTTTTTAAACACTTCAAAGATAGCTGAATTCGTAAGAAATCTGCCTTCTGCACTTCAAGATAGAGGAATTGAAATTAGAATTTTAGTTCCACGTTTCGGAGTGATTAATGAAAGAAAAAATCGTTTACACGAGGTTGTTAGACTTTCAGGTTCAACAATCCCTGTAGGGGAGGAGGATAAGCCATTGACGATCAAAGTGGCTTCAATTCCATCTGCCAAATTACAAGTTTATTTCATTGATAATGAAGACTATTTCCATCGAAAAGTAACTTTGAGAGATAAAGATGGTAAGTTTATCGACGATAACCATGAGCGTGCATTCTTCTTTTGTAAAGGAGCCTTAGAGACTGTAATTAGATTAGGTTGGTCGCCAGATATTATCCATTGTAACGATTGGATGGCAGCCTTGATACCATTATATATTGAAAAACATTTTAAGACTCATCCTGTGTTAAAAGATGTTAAGACTGTATTCACCCCTCACAATACCTTATTTGATTTTACGTTTTCAGATGAGGAATTATTAGAAAAGGCTCGAATCGGTGACATTTCAGATGAGGATTTAGCTCTATTAAGTCCAGGTGATTATGCATCATTTTTAAGAATTGGTGCGAATTACGCCAATAAAGTAATAACCCTAGATACCGCCAATGAAGTGGCTAAATCAATTGCAGATGAATTCCAAAGTAAAACGCATTCAAATATTTCAGAAAATGACATCGATTTCTTCGAAAAATTTTATTTGGAATTGGTGGGCAACTAAAATAGTTTTTGCTTTAATCTTTTTTACATCTTGTAGTACTCCAAAAGAAATTGGTTCTGAACTTTTTTCTGTAGAAGTAGGCGTAAATTATACAGATTCAATTACCGTAGAATCCTCTACTGTTTTATTAGATTCCATATATGGAGATCATTCAAATGTTTTACTTTTAGGTTCTTACTCACGTCCGGACATTGGAACTATTGAATCAAGTTTTTATTCACAGATCTCAAATACAGACAGTATCAATGCTGATGCAAATTCAATCTATAAATCCTTTAAAATGGGTTTAGTATATTCATTTTATATTGGCGATTCTACCAAGACTCAATCCTTTACTATTCATCAATTAACAGATACACTGGATATTCGTAAGTCTTATTTAACCACCGAAGAGGTAGGATATGATCCAAACCCTTTGGCATCCATAAATTTCAAACCGAATATTTATAAATATCGTACTGCTATAGGTGATACCTTAATATATGATACCTTATATGTAGATCTAACCAATACCGCTTTCGGACAAAAAATGTTTGATTACTACAAAAAGACCGATGTGTCTGCCGGAGGATATCGTTTTAGACAAGATTTTAAGGGATTATATTTTAAGACCAATAATGCCGATAAAGCTTCTTCTATTGTATCCTTTAATCCAGGTACTTCGGTATTCCAATTATCCTATCTTAAGGCACCTGCTGACACAACAGAGAAAAAAATCACATTCTACTTTGCTCTAAACGATTTTTTTGGGAATGAAACCCAAACAAGGAATGCCGTTATAAAATTGGATAGATCTCAATCTTATATTAATAACCTCGTAACCAAGGGTTCTACTCTTAAATCAGCCGATACGCGTCATATGACCTTTGTTTCTTCTGCCGCAAAATTAGGTACAATCATTAATTTGCCTTATTTAAGCGAGCTTGCAAAGGATAAAAATATTGCAATTAATAAGGCGGAATTAATTGTTCCAATTGTGGAAGGATTTGATTTGAATTTTATGATGTCTACCATGAATTTGGCTAAATTAAATTCAGATAATACTTTAAAAAATGTAAATGGATCGATAGTGGCTATTCCGGCTGAAGGAAGTAATTCAACAATTGCTTCATCTGGTTATGATGTTCCGACGAATAGTTTTAGCTTCAATGTAACAACTCTTGTTCAAAATATAATTTCCCAAAAGGAACCCGAAACGAAATTTGTTATATTGCCTACCATAACAACCCAACTAAATGGAAAGAATGGTTTGAAATTAATTCAACCGACTTATGCGGCAATTAATTCCACCAAAATTAAATTAAAGGTTTATTATTCTTATATCCCTAAATAGTTAATCGGCATCTAAATGGAAGGGGAATTTTTCTCTGAATCTCACTAAATTCTTTTTATTGAGTTCTACGAAAATTATAGCTTCTTTTTCTGTAGTTTCATTTAATGGTTTGCCGTCATATTGAAATACTTCGGAATGACCATTGTATTTTGTTTGCATTCCATCAATTCCAATAATATTTACTCCAGCGATATAGGCCTGATTTTCTACTGCTCTTGCAGGTAAGAGACTTTTCCATGCTCTAATTCTTGATTTAGGCCAGTTTGCCATAAATACTGCCAAATCATAAATTAAGTGTTTATTTCTACACCAGGTTGGAAACCGAAGATCATAACAAATAAATAGCGCAATATTCCATCCTTTATATTGAATGATTTTATTTTTTTCTCCAGGATGAAATAGATTTTTTTCATCCGATAATTGAAATAAATGTTTTTTGTCGTAGTGAAGTATTTTTCCTTCTGGAAATACCGCAATTGCTCGATTATAAATTTTTCCGGCCTCCTTACACTTAAATGATCCTATGATTAAAGCATTGGTTCGTTTTGCCATCAACATGGCCCATTGACAGGTTTTTCCACCCATAGGTTCCGCGGTTTCCATATTGAAATTAAAAGCCGTATTGAACATTTCTGGCAGAAGAATTATATCTGGATGTTCTTCAATTGAACTTAATTTTTCCTCAAATTCTGCTAAATTAGCATCCACATCATCCCAAAATAATTCGGATTGAATAAGGCATAATTTTAGTGTATTAGAATCCATAATAATTAATTTACCTAGGATTAATTTACAACTTTTTTGAAATAATTTTCAAGGGAGCCCGATTTTTTTATCTCTGAAATAGATTCGTTTGCCACAAGATTTCCTTGATGAATAATCAGCACTCGATCACAAATTGCTTCAACTTCTGATAAAATATGGCTAGAAAATAAGATGGTTTTATTGTAGGAAATATTTTTTATTAACTGACGAATTTCCTCCATTTGTAAGGGGTCTAGTCCAGAGGTAGGTTCATCCAAAATCAATATTTCTGGATCATTTAAAATCGCTTGCGCAATACCAACTCTTTGTTTATAACCTTTCGATAATTCTTTGATTTTTTTATTTTCTTCTTTAGTTAAATTCGTAAGTTGAATGACCTCAGGAATTCGTAGGTTTAACTGTTGTTTTGTCATACCCTTTAAATGCCCAATATAATTCAAGAATTCCTTTATATACATATCAAAATAAAGAGGATTTTGTTCGGATAGATAACCTATTTTAGCGGTTTCTACTTTTATTTCTCCTTCATCTGGATTTAAAAGGCCCATGATCATTTTCAAGGTTGTAGATTTTCCTGCACCATTTGGTCCTAGGAAGCCGACAATTTCAGATGGTTGAATGGAGAAACTTAAAGAATTTACTGAAATTTGGCTACCAAAGGATTTTTTTATTTCTTTTACCTCAATGTTCATGAATAGACAAAATGATATTTACAAATGTAGGGATTTTGAACTATTTAATTGTAAATTTGTGTTCAGATTTATAGAGAATTCAAATTAGGTATGGCGAGAGAAATAAAAATTGATTCAATAGAGGCAGCAATAGAAGATATCAAAAATGGTAAAATCGTAATTGTTGCTGATGATGAAGATAGAGAAAATGAAGGTGATTTTATTTGTGCTTCTGAATTAACGACTCCAGCGGCAATTAATTTTATGGCCAAAGAAGGAAGAGGGCTGATTTGTGTTTCTTTACCGGAAGAACGTTGTGTAGATTTAGGACTTGAAATGATGGTACAGCAAAACACTACCCAGCATGATACGCCTTTTACCGTTTCTGTTGATTTGGTAGGTTATGGTTGTACAACAGGAATATCCGCTTCAGATCGTTCAAAGACAGTCAATGCCTTGGTGAATCCAACAATCAAACCAGAAGAATTTGCTCGTCCTGGTCATATTTTCCCTTTAAAAGCAAAATCTGAGGGGGTATTAAGGAGAGCAGGACATACAGAGGCGGCCTCTGATTTAGCCGAATTGGCTGGATTATTTCCATCTGGTGTTTTATGCGAAATTTTGAAGGAAGATGGTGAGATGGCCAGACTCCCAGAATTACGTGAAATTGCTGATAAATTTGATTTGAAATTAATTACAATTAAAGATTTAATTCAATATAAATTAAAGAAAAATTCTCTGATTGAAAGGATGGTGGATGTAAAAATGCCAACAGAATTTGGGAATTTCAAACTTGTTGCTTTTCAACAAAAAGGTACACAAGATAATCATTTGGCAATGATTAAGGGGACTTGGACGGAAGAGGAGCCAGTGATGGTAAGAGTGCATAGCTCTTGTGTAACAGGAGATATTTTTGGATCTTGTCGATGTGATTGTGGTGCGCAATTGCAAAAATCCTTAGAGATGGTTGAAAAGGAAGGAAAAGGGGTGGTTTTATATATGTTTCAAGAAGGAAGAGGAATTGGCTTGATTAATAAATTAAAAGCCTATAAATTGCAGGAAGATGGCTTAGATACGGTAGAGGCCAATTTAGAATTAGGATTTAAGCCAGATGAACGTGATTATGGAGTGGGTGCGCAAATTTTAAGGGATTTGGGGATTTCTAAAATTAGATTAATTTCGAATAATCCTAAAAAGCGTGCAGGCTTATTAGGCTATGGACTTGAAATTGTAGATACTATTCCAATTCCTATTGAACCTAATCCACATAATGAATCCTATCTTCGTACTAAAAAGGAAAAGATGGGTCATAAAATTTAGTTTAAATGATTGAAGTAAAAGACATTCACAAATCTTTCGATGGGGTAGAGGTTTTAAAAGGAATCTCTGGAACCTTTGAACAAGGCCAAACCAGTATGGTTATTGGAAGTAGTGGTACAGGAAAATCAGTTTTATTAAAATGTATGATTGGTATTCTTAAGCCCTCAAGTGGATCTGTCTTATATAATGGAAGAGATATTGTTTCTTCGGATGCAAATACCATCAGGGAAATTCGCAAGGAAATGGGAGTTTTATTTCAAGGAGGAGCCCTTTTCGATTCAAAATCAGTTTTAGATAATGTTAAATTTCCTTTGGATGTATTAACTGAACAAAGCGAAGATGTGAAATATGAGAGAGCGATGCTTTGTTTAAAGCGAGTGGGATTAGAAGAAGCAGCTTTACAAATGCCTTCAGAAATTTCTGGAGGAATGAAAAAAAGGGTAGGAATTGCCCGAGCAATTGTAATGAACCCAAAGTATTTATTCTGCGATGAACCAAATTCGGGTTTAGATCCAATCACTTCCACTAAAATTGATCTCTTAATTCAAGAAATAACGGAAGAATTTAATATTACCACTGTAGTAATTTCTCATGATATGAATTCAGTAATTCGTATGGGAGAGAAAATATTATTTTTGAAAGATGGTTCGAAACTTTGGGAAGGAACTTCCAAAGAAATTCGCGGATCTGGAATTGAGGCTTTAGATGAATTTGTTTTTTCAAAATTAACTTAAAATGTACGAGCATCCTCTATATGATCGTGTTAAGGAAAATTTTCCTTTAAATAAACTAAATACCTTTGGAATAAGATCCACAGCCAAATTATTCTTTTGTATGCAATCAGAAGAGGAATTTCAAGAAATTCGATATTCTGATTATTACCGCAAAAATGGTCATGTATTTTTAGGAGAAGGTTCCAATGTTTTATTACCAGAATATATTGATGCTTTCGTAATCAAAAATAATATCTTAGGAATTGAATTGATCGATGAAAATGAAAATTATGCTTATTTGAGGGTAGGGGCAGGTGAAAATTGGCATGATTTTGTTATATATTCCTTACTTCAAGGATTTTATGGTCTTGAAAATTTGGCTTTAATCCCAGGGACGGTAGGGGCGGCACCCATGCAAAATATCGGTGCTTATGGTGTAGAAGTAAAGGATTTTATTGATTCTGTGGAAGTGATAAACTTGCAGACTTTCCTAAAAGAACAAATTAGAGCGAATAAACTTGAATTAGGCTATCGTGAAAGTATTTTCAAGAATAAGGTTAAGGATAAATATCTGATTACACGTGTGAATTTTAGATTGAATAAAAAAGCTAATCTTAAATTGGAATATGGTGCAATTAAGGAAGTCCTTGCTGCAAATAAAATTGAGAATCCAAGCCCCATGGATATCGCCAAAGCGGTTATGGAAATACGATCCTCCAAACTGCCTGATCCTCATAAAATTGGTAATTCAGGATCTTTCTTTAAAAATCCCGTAATTCATTTCGGACGATATCAGGATTTAAAGAAAACCTTTCCTGATATGCCTTCTTTTCCAACTGAATTAGAAGATAAGGTTAAAATTCCTGCAGGATATTTAATTGAAAAGACTGGTTGGAAAGGCAAAAAATTCGGAGAAGTAGGTGTTCATGATAAACAAGCCCTTGTTTTGGTAAATCATGGAAGTGGAAAATCGACTGAGATTAAAGAATTAGCTGAACAAATAAAATTATCTGTTAAAGAAACTTTTCAAATAGACTTAGAGACAGAAGTAAATTATATCAAGAATGAATATCCCCCAAGCATCCAATAAAACCTTTTTTTTGATGGCTGGTTCATGCGCCATTGAAAGTGAAGATTTAGCCTTTGAAATTGCAGAAAAAATTAATGGAATTACGAAAAGTTTTGGTATTCCTTATATTTTTAAAGGGTCTTACCGTAAGGCAAATAGAACCAAAATTGATTCTTTTACCGGAATTGGAGATATAAAAGCACTTGAAATTTTGCAAAAGGTAGGAAAGCATTATGATCTTCCAACCGTTACAGATATTCATGAATCCTCGGAAGCTGCTATGGCAGCAGAATATGTGGATGTTTTACAAATACCCGCTTTTTTATGCAGGCAAACGGATCTTCTTGCTGCTGCTGCAAAAACTGGTAAAGCTGTCAATATTAAAAAAGGCCAATTCATGGCCGGACAATCCATGGGTTTTGCCGTAGAAAAGGTGAAGTATGAAAACCCTGAAGCAGTAGTTTATTTGACTGATAGAGGAAATTCATTCGGATATGGAGACTTAATCGTAGATTATCGAAATATTCCTGAAATGAAGAATTTCCAAGTGCCTGTCATTATGGATTGTACCCATTCTCTCCAAAGACCCAATCAAAACACGGGGGTAACAGGTGGACAACCTAAATTAATTGAAACAATTGCTAAGGCGGCTATCGCAACTGGGGCCGACGGACTTTTCATTGAAACTCATCCGAATCCAGCAGTCGCTAAATCTGATGGGGCAAATATGTTGCCATTAGACCAATTAGAAGGCTTACTTGAAAAATTAATTAAGATTAAGCAAGCATTATAAGTTTTCTGATTCTGATTATCAGTTTTTTAATTTATCTATTGAAATAGATTTTCGAATTTTACCCCATGAAAAAGATTGTGGGGTTGATTTTAATTTCATGGAATTTATTTGGTCAAAATTTGGACCAATTGGATGATGCCACGTCTGAGTCCAATACCTATTATTCCATCAAAAAACTTCATTTAAATACTACTCCAAAGGAAGATTTTGAAAAATTATTGATTCTTTCTCCTTCCCAAATTCAAGAATTAATTTCTTTTCGAAATAAGCATTCTTTTAATTCTATCTTTGAATTACAAACCCTAGACTCTTGGGATTTAGAAACCTGCCATAAAATCTTGCCCTACTTGTTACCGATATCTTCTAGCCAAACAAAATACACAAATAAGCCCTTTAAACTTATTATTCGGTCAAATACTACTTTAGAGGAGAAAAAAGGATTTAGTCCTCCAACTAAAACCAGTAAAACCAGGTATTTGGGCGATCCTTGGGGTCATTATTTGCGTTTACAGGATGATTTAGGTTCGCAAGTACAATTTGGTCTAACTTTGCAAAAAGATGCTGGAGAATCAAATTATCTTGATTTTTCTTCTGCTTTTATACAATATAATTTTAAAGACTTTAAATTTATATTAGGTGATTATACCAATCAATGGTCTCAAGGTTTAATTTTAGGAGGAGGATTTTTTCTAGGGAAATCATATCAGACTATTTTATCCACCCAAAAAATTATTCAATCTGCTCGTCCTTATACCTCATCGGGAGAATCCAATTTTAATAGAGGAATTTATTTAGAAAAACTTTTTGGACCTTTTCGATTTGAATTGAATTTAAATAGAAATTTCTTAGATGCGACCACCTCACTGGTAGGAGAGAAAATATATTTTAATACTTTATATACGGATGGATTTCATAGGACTTCATCTGAATTAAAGAGGAGACATTCTGTGGCTATGCGAAGCCTAGGGACAAGTCTGAATTATATTCATAAAAATTATCAAATTGATTTTAATTTTCTATATCAAGAATTTAATCCTGAGAAGGCTCCTTCTAAACAAAATTATTTGGCAAAATCATGGTATGGAAATGAGTTAAAGAATTTTTCTTTGGGTTATTCAATTCATCCTAATAATCTTCGGTGGGTAGGGGAATTGGCCTATGGAAATCATTCTTGGGCCACCGTTCACGGACTTATTTTTCCTTATTCCAAGAAATTGAATGCATCTGTTTTATTTCGATATTATCAATCTGGATATTATTCAATTCAGTCGAATGGTTTTCGAGAAAATTCTACTACGGGAAATGAATTTGGAATTTATTTTGGTCAGGAGATTAATTTTTCGAAAAGAAAGAAATTATGGATTTATCAGGATTTATTTTTATTTCCAGATATAAAGTATCAAGTTTCACAAAAAAATACTTTAGGTTGGGAAATATTTGGTAGGATGCAATGGAATAAAACGAATTTTTCTCAATTAAAATATCAATCTAAACAAGAAGATGGAGAGGCGAGTAGTTTAATTCGGTTACATCAATTTCAATTTTTGGAAGATTATTATTTTGAAAAGAAATTTCGCTATAAATTTCACTCTCGTTTATTTCTTACTGCAATAAAGAATCCTAATTCTTGGAATACCGGTTTTTCAATTCTTTTTGATGAGCAAACAAAATTCAAAAATTTAAAAATAATTCTAAGGGAATGGGTATTTTTTACTGAAGATTATGATTCAAGAATTTATAGTTATGAGCCAGGGTTATTATATAATTTTGCAATTCCTTCGGTTTATGATCATGGAATTCGATTTGCCCTAGTACTTGAACAAAAAATTGCTAAATTTATGCATTTAGGCCTAAAGATCTCTCGACTTCATTATTTCAACAAGGATACGATTGGATCTTCTTATGAAGAAATTCAAGGAAAAAATAAAACAGATATTAATTTACAATTAATAATTTCCCATTAAGAATTATATTTCCTTAATAATATTGATTTTAATTCATTCCAGGTTGAAATGCAGGAATCATCTAAAAAATGAGGATATTTGTTGATAATATGCTCTTCCCAATTTTCCTCAGATAATTCTTTTTCTAAAAAATTGATGAATTGACTGAATTTTTCATTGTCTCCATCAAATAAACCGATTGTAAATTGAATTTTTTGGTTTATACTAAAGGCAGAATTTAGGTTTTCTACTAATTTGTTTTCAACTAAATATTTTAGGGATTTTTCTTGTCCTTGGTGGGTTTCAAATAATTTTTTTACAGGCTTTTCTTCATCTTTAGGTTCAAGATCTATTTTCTCTTCTTGTTCATTTTCTTGAACCACATGGTCTTCTGTCTCTATATTTTCCTCCTCATTACCAGTTAAAATATTCTGAAAGGTATCAACTTCTTGGGGCAAGGTATCTTCTGTCTCTATAATTTTTTCTTCAGTTTTAACCGTTCCATTTCCTCCTAAAGAAATAATCCATTCATTCCAGATTTGTTCTGGAAGTTGAACTTGAAGAATTAAGGATTGCGAAATTTGTCCCCATTTTTCAACCATTCTGGAACTTGTCCAGTCGAAATTTGGTAATAATTCTTGAATTTTATTCCCTAACAATTCATTTTTGATACTTTCTTTTATTTCAAGTAATATTTCTGGTGCGATATCTTCTTGTAATAAATCTTGAAAACTTTTTAGTTTTTGATTAGGGTTGTAGTAGTTAAGAAAAATAGAAGGTTTATTCATTTTAATTTAGGTTTAAAACTTTGCATGCTTTCATTGCAGCGATTTGTTCAGCTTTTTTCTTAGAGAAACCAAGTCCTTCAGCTATTTCTTTCTCTTCAATAATAACGATGGAAACAAACTCTTTAGTCTTATTTCTTACCAATTCTTTTGTTTCGAATCGGATTTCTTTTCCTTCTTTCTGGCAATATTCAAAAATAATAGATTTGAAATTTGGATTATTTTCGATGATTTCATCTAAATCAAAATGTAGTAAAAGGATTTTGTTTATGATGAATTTTTCTACGAAAGAAAAGCCTTTATCCAGGTAAATAGCTCCAATTAAAGCCTCTAGGGTATCACCAAATATGGACATTCGATTCATTGGAATATTTCCATTGAAATC
Source organism: uncultured Cytophagales bacterium (assembly GCA_964626405.1). Taxonomy (GTDB): domain Bacteria; phylum Bacteroidota; class Bacteroidia; order Cytophagales; family Spirosomataceae; genus CAZVFE01. The sequence continues at coordinate 47,789 of CAZVFE010000004.1, forward strand.
ATGTTCAATCATGTTTTTCAGACCGATTTTTTTTCCTAAATTATTTAAAGACTCTCTTGATACAATTCTTGAGCGGATTTCTGTTAGGAAACCTTCATCTTTATAAGGAAATTTTCGGTATAAATAATTTGCTGTAACCATTCCCAGGACGGAATCGCCAAGGAATTCTAATCTTTCATTCGATTCTTTGTGATTGATTCCTTCAATTTCTTTTCCTGCCGAGGAATGTAAAAAGGCAAGTCTATAAATTGAGATATTTTTAGGGCTTACTCCAATAATTGATTTCACCTGTTTCTTTAGAATATCTTCTCGAGATTCTTTTTTTTGGGTGATTTTATTTAGAACTCCCTTAATCACAAAACTATATTTTTCTAAAGATTAATGTTGCATTATGTCCACCAAAACCAAATCCATTACTTAGAGCTACATCAATTTTTCTTGCTTTACCTACGTTTGGTGTTAGATCAAAACGAGAATCAATTTCTGGGTCTAAATTGAAAATATTGATTGTTGGGGGAACAAATTGATGTTTAATTGCCAAAATGGAAGCAACTGCCTCTACAGCACCTGCGCCACCTAAAAGGTGACCGGTCATTGACTTAGAGGAAGAAATTGATAATTTAAAGGCATGGTCGCCGAATAAATCTGCTATTGCTTTCAATTCTTGCGGGTCTCCAATTGGAGTAGAAGTACCGTGAGTATTGATATAATCTACCTCTTCTGGTTTAATTTCCGCATCTCTTAAGGCATCTTCCATTGAAAGGAATGCTCCATAACCATCTGGGTGGGGAGCAGTAATATGGTGTGCATCAGAAGAGAAACCTCCGCCAATTAATTCGGCATAAATTTTAGCACCTCTTGCTTTTGCATGTTCATATTCTTCTAAAACTAATGCGCCAGAACCTTCGCCTACAACAAAACCATCACGATCTACGTCATAAGGTCTTGAAGCAGTTTTTGGGTCATCGTTTCTATTGGACATAGCATGCATGGCGGTGAAACCACCAACTGAAGCGATGGTAACTGGAGCTTCTGAGCCACCTGTTACACAAACATTCACTCTACCTAAACGAATATAATTGA
>CAZVFE010000005.1:0-46722 GCA_964626405.1 uncultured Cytophagales bacterium
CTAAGATATTTTTTAAATCTGTATAATTCCCGTTTAGGAATTTAATTGTTCCCGAGCCGTCTAAATACAATAAATCATCTACTAAATTATCCAAGAAATATCGATCGTGGGATACTAGCATCAAACAGCCTTCGAACTGCATTAAGAAATCCTCCAGGAGTTGTAAAGTGTCCAAATCCAAATCATTCGTAGGCTCATCCAAGATTAAAAAATTTGGATTTTGAACCAATACTGTCATCAATTGTAATCGCTTCAATTCTCCGCCTGAAAGCTTCTCTACAGGAGCATATTGAGTTTGGGTGGAAAATAAAAATTTATTTAAAAATTGAGATGGACTTAATGTTTCATTTTTTCCATAGGAAATTACTGATGCAATATTAGAAATAATATCTATGGGTCTTTCACCTTCCTTAAAATCCATTGGCATCTGCGTATAATAACCAATTTTTAAGGTAGAACCTTTGTCTATATGACCCGAGTCAGGATGGATTTTTTCAGTTAATAAATTCAGAAAAGTGGTTTTTCCGCAACCATTATTTCCTACAACCCCAATTCGATCTTTTCTTTTAAAAGTATAGGTGAAATTATTGATGATGGTTCTTTGATCAAAGGATTTGGTCAGGCCTTCAATCTCCATGATTTTATTCCCTAATCGGGTCATGTTCATGGCTAATTCTACATCCTTATTTTCAATTTTTGTTTTTGCTGTTTTTTCTAGGTCATAGAATGAATCGATTCGATATTGTGCTTTAGTTCCTCTTGCTTTAGGTTGTCTTCGCATCCAATCCAATTCTTTTCGATATAAATTCTTTGCTTTAGAAATCGTAGCATTCAATTCAGCTTCTCTTTCGGCCTTTTTCTCTAGAAAATAGGCATAATTTCCTTTATAATTAAAGATTTCACCTTCGTTTAATTCTATCAATCTATTACAAACTCTATCTAAGAAATAACGGTCGTGAGAAACCATTAGAAAAGTTGTGCTTGGTGCAGATAATAATTCCTCCAGCCATTCAATTGTTTCAATATCTAAATGGTTAGTTGGTTCATCTAGGATATAAATATCCGGTTGATCAATTAAAAGTTTAGCCAAGGCTAATCTACGTTTTTGTCCACCAGATAGTTCTTTTATTTTTTGTTCTTGTTGGGTAATACCTAGCTTATGAAGAATTTGACTTACTCTTGATTCATAATCCCAAGCATCTAGTCTAGACATATCATCCATGGCCTGTTGCATGAGGTCAGCATCTTCTGAATTCATAGCAATTTGGTAATCATGAATGGCTTTTGCCTGAGGGATGTCTAGGGAATATAAATAATCAGAGAGTACGGTATTTTCTTCAAAAATTGGTTTTTGGGGAAGATATCCTACTTTAATATCGTTTTTTATAACAATTTCACCATTATCAGGAATTTGTTTGCCAACCAAACATTCCATGAGGGTGGTTTTCCCAGTTCCATTTTTTCCTATCAAAGCAATTTTATCTCCTTGTTGAATACCAAGGGTGATATTTTGAAATATCCATCTTTCTCCGATATTTCTGGAGATAGAATTAGCTGAAAGTACATTCATGGTAGTTTTATTTATTAACAATTCTTCTTCCCTCTTGATTTTATCCCAAGAATAAATTCATGGGCTAAAATATTTTCTTTTCACTTTTCACAAATTATTAATTTTCTTCTTCTTCTTTGATTTTTCTTTTTTCAACTCTTCTTGAAACCCAAATGGAGATTTCATATAAACCTAATAATGGGAATGCCACTAAGATTTGGGAAATCATATCTGGTGATGGAGTAATAATTGCGGCTATGATTAAAATAACCACAAGAGCATGACGTCTATATTCTTTCATGAATTTTGGGGTTAGAATCCCAATTTGTGAAAGTACAAATGAAATCATGGGTAATTGAAAAGTTATTCCACAAGCTAGGGTTAGCATGGATAAAAGGGAAATATAATCATGAATATCAAACTGGTTTTGAATACTTGCATCCAATTTGAAATTTGCTAGGAAATTTATTGCCATAGGGGCAACTAAAAAATATCCAAAGGCAACACCCAGGAAAAATAAGACTGAAACCCAAAATACGGATCCTCTGGCAGCTCTTATTTCTTTCTTTTTTAATCCGGGTTTAATAAATCTCCATACTTCATAAAAAGCATATGGGAACGCAAATATTAAACCAACAATGATAGATTGAGTAAGGGCCATCATGAATTGTCCAGATACTTCCCTACTTTGTAAGATAAAATCTGCTTGTTCAAAGCATAATCCATCAATATTGGTTAGAGCAGCCAATTGACAAAGCAATTGGTTTGTAACAAAACTAGGTTTGGTAGGTCCTAGGATAATATTACCAAAAATTTCATTTCTAAAGATCCAAGCCGCAATCGTAAAAACCAAAATAGAAGCTACTGAGCGGATGATATGCCATCTCAATTCTTCTAAATGATCAATAAAAGACATTTCCTTTTCTTCGGAAGAATCTCCTATATTTTCTTCTAATTCGTCTTGATCTAAAGCCATTTATTTTTTACTTAGCGTATAATGGGAAATTTTTTACCCAAGCATTTACTTCTGACTTGATGCCTGAAAGTACAGTTGGATTTTCATGATTCATTAAAGCTTTATCAATCAAATCAACGATTATACCCATTTCAGATTCCTTCATTCCTCTTGTGGTCATGGCTGCTGTTCCAACACGCATTCCCGAGGTTACAAAAGGAGACTTATCGTCAAATGGAACCATGTTTTTATTAATTGTTATATCAGCTTGGATTAAAGTATTTTCAGCTATTTTACCAGTTAAGCCCTTCGGACGAAGGTCAATTAGCATTAAATGGTTATCCGTACCGCCTGAAATTATTTCATATCCTTTATTAATAAAGGCATCCGCCATAACTTTCGCATTTTTTTGAACCTGTTCTGCATATTTTGCAAAATCTGGACTTAAAGCCTCACCGAATGCTACTGCTTTTGCTCCAATAACATGTTCTAGAGGGCCTCCTTGTGTTCCAGGGAAAACAGCACCATCTAAGCAAGCCGACATTAATTTTGTTTCACCTTTCGGAGTTTTGAATCCAAATGGATTTTCAAAATCTTGTCCCATCATGATTAAACCACCTCTTGGACCTCTTAAGGTTTTATGAGTAGTGGTAGTAACGATATGGCAATGCTGCATTGGGTTGTTCAATAGGCCCTTTGCAATAAGTGCTGACGGGTGAGAAATATCGGCTAATAAAATAGCTCCAATTTTATCTGCGATACTTCTTAATCTAGCATAATCCCAATCTCTTGAATATGCAGAAGCACCACAAATTATCAATCTTGGTTTTTCTCTAAGAGCTGTTTCCTCAACTTTATCCCAATTGATTAAGCCAGTTTCCTTTTCTACGCCATAAAAAAATGGTTGAAAATATTTTCCTGAGAAATTCACTGGAGAACCATGAGATAAATGTCCACCATGGGATAGGTCAAATCCTAAAATTTTATCTCCAGGGTTTAAGAATGAAAGAAAAACAGCAGCATTGGCTTGAGCGCCTGAGTGAGGCTGAACATTTGCCCATGTTGCACCAAATAATTCCTTTGCTCTATCAATTGCAATATTTTCAATTACATCCACTACTTCGCAACCTCCATAATATCTTTTTCCAGGTAGACCTTCGGCATATTTATTTGTCAGAACACTTCCTTGTGCCTCCATAACCTGAGGAGAGGTAAAGTTTTCTGAAGCAATTAATTCAATTCCATATTCCTGGCGATGTGCTTCTTGATCAATTAATGAAAAAATTTCAGTGTCTCTTTGAGAGGGGAAATTGCTCATATCAGATAGTTTTTATTTTTAAATTTTACGATTCGCAAAATTACAACATATATTTTTAATTACTTAAATTTACTGTAAATTGAAATAAAAAAAAATAAAAAAAATAATGAAATCCGCATTTAAATCATTTCTGAAGAGTTTTGGAGTATTATCATTTTTATTGATTTCTCAATTTGTTATAGGACAAACAGTCAATCCAGCTAAATGGAGCTGGGAACTTGTCCCCAAAAATCCCCAAGTGGGCGATTTTGTAGAAATAGTTTTCAAGGTAAAAATTGAGGATGATTGGTATTTATATTCTTCGGATTTTGATCCAGAATTAGGTCCAGTCGTTACAACCGTAAATTTTGAAAAAGATCCTTCCTTTTCTTTAAATGGCCAATTGAAAGCTATAAAACCAAGTAGTAAATACGACGAGGAAATTTGGGGTGGAACCTATACCTATTTTAAACATGAGGCTCATTTTAGGCAAAAAATAAAGATTCTTTCAAAAGATTTAAAGATTAAAGGGTCTTATGATTCCCAGTCATGCTCGAATGTTACTGGACTTTGTGTTCCTGTTCGTGGGAACTTTGAAATTGTAAAGGAATTGAAGGAAGTGAATAGTGAAGAGGGAATAGGGAAGAGTGAAGACTTGGGTGGAGTGAATAGTGAAGAGGGAATAGGGAAGAGTGAAGACTTGGCTGGGGTGAAGAGTGAAGAGGGAATAGGGAATAGTGAAGAGGGAAAAGTGAAGAGTGAAGACTTGAGTGGGGTGAATAGTGAAGAGGGTGAGGAATCATTATTCATGTTCTTTTTTATCGCCTTGGGTGCAGGATTTTTAGCATTGTTAACTCCTTGTGTATATCCATTAATTCCTATGACGGTTAGTTTCTTTACCAAGCAATCAGGTGGGAAATCATTGGCCTTTATTTATGGAGGATTTATTGTCTTGATTTATGTGTTTTTTGGAACATTGATGGCATTTTTTGCGGGAGCAAGTTTTGCTAATTTCCTAAGTACGCATTGGATTCCAAATATGTTATTTTTTGTCATATTTATTTTATTCGGAATTTCATTCTTAGGAGCTTTTGAAATTGTACTTCCCTCCAATTTTGTCAATAAGGTAGATGCTAAATCTGACCGTGGGGGATTAATAGGTGTCTTTTTTATGGCCTTTACCTTGGTATTGGTATCTTTTTCTTGTACCGGTCCTTTGGCAGGATCCATATTAATTGCAGCCTCACAGGGTGCATTTTTGAAACCAATTATTGGAATGTTGGGCTTTAGTTTAGCCTTCGCAATTCCATTTACATTATTTGCAATTTTCCCTAATTTCCTTAATTCTATTCCAAAATCTGGTGGCTGGATGAATGAAGTAAAAGTAGTCCTTGGTTTCCTGGAAATAGCTTTAGCTTTCAAGTTTTTAAGTGTAGCAGACCAGGTATACCATTGGGGAATTTTGGATAGAGAGGTTTATTTAGCTATTTGGATTGCTGTATTTATTGCAATTACCCTTTATTTATTTGGTAAGATTCGAATGCCTCATGATGGTGCTGCTAAAAATTTAACGGTAACCAAGGTTTTATTGGGACTTATTTCTTTAACTTTTGTGATTTACATGATTCCAGGTATGTTTGGAGCTCCTTTGAAAGGGCTTTCTGGTTGGTTGCCACCTATTGATAGTCAAGATTTTAGAATTGGAGCTGGCAATTCTTCCGTTTCCACAGAATCAAAGAGGAATGTAAAATATGGAGATTTCTTAAAATTGCCTTATGGAATTGAGGGTTTCTTTGATTATAATGAGGCAAAAGCTTATGCTGAGAAAGTTGGAAAGCCTATGTTTATAGATTTTACTGGTCATGGTTGTGTGAATTGTAGAAAAATGGAAGAATATGTTTGGTCAGATTCAAGAGTTTTAGACATACTAAAAAATGATTTTGTCGTTTTAGCATTATATTCAGACGATAAGACTGAATTGCCAGAAAATGAATGGTATGTATCGAAGGTAGATGGACAAGTTAAAAAGACCATTGGAGATCAGAATTTAGATTTTCAAATTGATCGTTTTAATGCCAATGCCCAACCACATTATGTATTATTAGATCCACGACATGAATTGGATGGACCTATGGAGAAGCCAGTAGCATTTGATACAAATATTGAATCATTCATTTTGTTTTTAGAAAAAGGAAAGAAAAAATATCAATCTAATTAATAATGGAACATTGGGAGGCATATATTGCAATAATTTTAACCTCAGGAATAAAATTTATTGCAGGCCCTCTATTAGGTTATTCCTTTAAATTGAGTTTTTTGGAGACAGTTCTAACAACCTGGATAGGGATGATGACCTCAGTTATATTATTTGTGGGAATTGGTAAATTAATAAGAGGAATTTATTTTAAAATTTTCAAGGAAAACAAAAAAGCCAATTTCAGTAAAAGAACAAAATTAGCAATCAATATTTGGAGGAAATTTGGTGTAAAGGGTATTGCTATTCTTACCCCAGTTCTATTTTCACCAATCGGAGGAAGTTTACTTTGTATGTCTTTTAAAGTACCTTTCCTCCGAATTTTGTTTTTTATGGCAGTCGCCGGAATAATATGGGCGATAGTTATAACGGGAATTATTTATTCTATTGATGAAGCAAGAATTATTCTACGTTCGTGGAGTCATTAAATAGAATATCTCTGATTTCATTCGCTTTAGCTCCTAATTCAGGTTTTGAATCATACGTATTTTTAGACTGAGCAGCTGCGCTATCTGGATGTACACCATAAACATATTCATTTCCTTCGTTTACATCCTTTTGTTTAATTGTATTATTTTTTTGATAATCACAAGATACAATACTTAGGGAAACAGCAACAAATGCTAAAGTTTTAAATAATTTCATTTTAATGTATTTAAATTTTCCACAAAAATAATCCTTAAATTTTAATTTTCCTCAATCTCTTTAATTTTTTCTAAAAGGAAAATAATTAATTCCTGAATATATTCTTTACTAAAATTGAATTCTATACCAGCTGTTTTATAAATCTCATGGATTGGAACCGTATAACCCAAGGATAAAGCATTTAAATAATCATCTAATGCTTTTTTAGGGTTTTGGCAATAGTTTCTCCAAACCGCAATGGCTCCTAATTGCGCCATTCCATATTCAATATAATAAAACGGTACCTCATATAAATGAAGCTGTTTTTGCCAAATATATTCTTTATTTAATTCCAAACCCGACCAATCTGTTATGTTATCAGAAAATCTATCTGTAATTTCTAACCATTTAGATTTTCTTTCTTCAATTGTATGTTCGGGATTTTCATATATCCAATGTTGGAATGCATCAATAGTTGCTACCCAAGGTAAAGTTTCCAGAATATCTTCCAAATGTTTTAATTTGGCTCTTTTTTCATCTTCCTTAGATTCAAAATAAATATCCCAATTATCCATGGAAATTAATTCCATACTCATTGAGGCCAGTTCGGCTACTTCTGACGTGATATTCCTGAAAGCATTTAATGGTAAATCCTTGGTTAAAATAGAATGTACTGCATGCCCCCCTTCGTGCAATAAGGTAACCATATCTCGAACTTGTCCTGCCGCATTCATGAAAATAAATGGAAATCCAGACTCCTCCAATGGATAATTATAACCACCAGGATTTTTTCCCTTTCTAGAATCCAAATCAAAACGATTTTGTTTTTTCATTTCAATTAAACAATCTCCTAAAAAAGGATCCATATTTGTGAAAACCTGGATAGTTTTTTCCAATAATTCTTCTCCAGTTTTAAATGGTTTTAAAGCACCTTTTCCTTCTATATCAACACTTTTATCCCAAGGTTTAAGTTGATCCAAACCAAGCTTCTCTTTTCTTTTTCCTGCTTTATTATTTAATATGGGAACAAAAGTTTCGGCAACCGCCTCGTGAAAATCAAAACAGTCTTGGGGAGAATAATCAAATCGACCTAAGCTTGCAAAGGAATAATCTCTGAAATTTTCAAATCCAGCATTTTGGGCAACTTCATGACGAATTTTGATTAATTTATTGAATAGTTCATCTAATTCATCAATTTTAGATAATCTTTGTTCTGCAATTTTATGGTAAACTTCTTCTCTTTTTTTTCTATCCGTTGATTCAAAATAAGAAGAAGCTTGTTGAAGGGTTTTTTCTTCTCCGTCAATTTCCACCATTAATCCACCAGTAATTCCTCCATATTCTGTTTGAAGATTTTGTAATTCAATGCTTAAAGGTATATTTTCCTCTCTAAAAATTTCAATAGCCTTTTTTATTCCTCTTATCATAATTCCATACCCATTTTCTGGTAATTCCTTATGGAATGAATTTTCTATTGTCTTTTTATTCCACTCATCTTCATAAACGGATGCATTTGGCATAATTTGCGTTACAAATTCCTCATACGATTTCTTTAAATCTGTATTTTGGTTATCGCAAGACATCTTTATATATCTCCAAGCAAAGTTTTCGGAAAGATAACTTTCTAATTCAGATCGATTCAAACAGAATTCTTCCAAATCCTTTAAAGATTTAATGGTGAATTCGCTTAATTTCTTAAAATAGGGTTCTACGGAATCCCAAGTAGAAAGTTCAAAATGGTTGGGTAAAAACCTTCTTTCTTTTATATTTACAGTAACTTTTCTCATATTGGATATTTATTTTACAAATTTAAAAGAATATGCTTCAAATCCCATCCAAAAAACTGAATAATGGAGTAGAAATGCCTCAAATTGGTTTAGGGCTTTATGCTCCAAAACAAAAATCTGAAATTAGACAAGCAGTTAAAGATGCTCTTGAATTAGGTTATAGGCATTTGGATTCTGCAGCAATTTATGCAAACGAGGATGAAGTAGGTTTTGGTATTAAGGATTCTGGTGTAAATAGGAAGGAAATATTTATCACTTCTAAGGTTTGGATGGATGATATGGGTTATGATAATACTTTAAGAGCTTTTGAAAGAACTTTGAAGGATTTACAACTAGAATATTTGGATTTATACTTAATTCATTGGCCAAAAAATAATCATAGGAAAGAGACTTGGAAGGCGATGGAATACCTATATGAACAAAAATTAGTTCGAGCAATTGGCGTTTCCAATTTTTATCAAAGACATTTAAATGAAATATTTTCAGTTGCCAATATTATTCCTGCAATAAATCAATTTGAATTTACCCCTTTTTGCTATTTGCCAGAGGAATTTGAATTTAATCTGAAACATGGAATCCAAGTGGAGGCCTATTCCCCTGTTGTGAGAGGAGAAAAAAAAGATCATCCTCTTTTAAATCAACTTGCTAAAAAGTATCAAAAAACTACCTATCAAATTTTAATTCGTTGGGTAATTCAGATGGGAACAATCACCATTCCAAAGTCGGTTAATAAATCTCGAATGTTGGAGAATACCCAGGTATTTGATTTTGAATTTAATCAGAATGAAATGGAAGATTTATCTAAACTTTACGATAATACGCGTATGGCTTGGGATCCTAGGAGTTCAGATTGGGATTAATCAAAATTGACTATAACATCGTCTGAATCTGGATGAGCTACACAAGAGAGAATAAAACCTTCTTTGATTTCCTTGTCCGTGAGTCCATCCTCTTCATCCATAATTACTTTTCCTTGCGTACATTTTCCCATGCAGGCGGTACACATTCCAGCCTGACACGAATATGGCAAATCAATATCAAGTTCTAGGGCTGCTTCTAAAATAGTTTGATTCGGCTTTACTAAGACTTGGTGAACCTCCCCCTCATATTCAATTCTTACCATTCTATCCTGGCTTAAATTGGTAGATTCAGGGGTTTTTCCATCATCAAGAGAATGAGAACTTGTGAAATATTCAAAATGAATTTGATTTTCTTCTACATCAAATAATTTCAAAGATTTTTTTACTTCTTCTATCATTTCCCCCGGTCCACAAATAAAATAATTTGCCGAATTGGGTAAAATGCCAATTTCTTGTTTTAAATAATAAACAAAAGAAGCTTGATTTATTCTTCCCTTAAAACCTGGCCATGAAGCTGTGGGCTGGGAGATTATATTAATTATAGAAAATTTATCTTTATACATTGTTTGAAGTTCCTCTAAATCTTTTTTAAATATAATTTGATCTTCAAACCTTGAACCATATATTAAATGTACCTTGGCATGGAAATTTTTCTTTAGGATCGTTTTTATTTGTGGTAAAATAGGTCCAATTCCACTACCTGCTGCAACAAAAACAAACTCAGTCAGTTTGGTGTCCTCTGGGATAATAAATCTTCCAGCTGGTTCCAAGATTTCAATAGCATCACCAACTTTAATATTATCCAATAAATAATTTGAAACTAAACCGTTTTCAACCCTTTTAACTGTAATTGAAGGACTTGAGTCAAACTCTGGGGAGGAACTTAAAGAATAGGATCTTCTGATTTTTTCCCCATTGATTTCAATAAATAATGTAATGAATTGCCCCGATTTATATTTTAAAGTGTCATGAATTGGATGCCAAAATTCAATTGTCTTGGTATCATTGGTTTGTTCAATAATATTTTTTACACTTAAATGAAGGTGTTTCTGACTCATATTTATTTTATTTCAACTTTATTAGAAGGTGAAGACTCATTGTCTGTAAAGTCTAAACTTGTAACAAAATAAGACTTTCCATTAGATAGGTAATTTTTCGGGAAAGTATATTTATTCGTATTTAAAACCCTAACAATTTTATATTCGGATTGTTTTCCTGAATCTTCAATTGATTCATATATTACATAAAACTTAGGACTTTCACTATCCTCTGATTTAGGGGATAAATCCCAATTCAATTCTAATTGATTATCAGTCCAAGCATATCGTAAATTTTCTGGAGCCAATGGTGGAATTGAATCTTTCCATGGCATTGGAGGCACTAAAGCTTTATCCTTAAAAGCTTCATTTTTTATATAATCGCCAATTTTTTCATAATTATTTTGGAGAATATGGGAGCTAAATAAAATTTTACCAAAATTATTTTCAAGATTATCTGCAATTGCCATTTGTTTTTTTACCTCGGCAAGATTCCAATTATCTTCTATATGGTAAATGCCCATTCCAATATAAATATGTCTATTAAAATGATTTTTTGTCCACCATTCTGCCAATAATTCATAAGGAGCAACTGCGTGTTTAGTGTCCCAATAAATTTGAGGAGCCAAATAATCTATCCAACCTTTCTCTAGCCAAGAGCGAGTATCTGCAAATAAATCATTATAAGATTGTAGGCCATTTTGAGTTGCAGATCCCATTGGATCATTTTTCTTATGCTGCCAGATTCCAAAAGGGGAAATTCCAAATTTTACTTTTGGACTAGTTTCTTTTAAATCGAAACTGATTTTTTTTATGATTTCATCAATATTATTTCTTCTCCAATTTGCTAGACTTTCCTTCCCTTTTCGATATTTAATATAAGTTTGATAATCAGGAAATTCTATTCCTTTTTTAGGATAAGGATAAAAATAGTCGTCTAGGTGCACACCATCAACTTCATAGTTTTTGGTAATATCAACCATGATATTGGATAAATATTCCCTAACTTGTGGTAGCCCAAAATTATAAAGCTTTTGTCCAGAAAAGTTAATAAACCATTCGGGGTGTTTTCGGATAATATGATTAGTTGAAATGGTAGTTTTATTTGAAAAAACTCCTCTATTTAGGTTAAACCAAGCATGAACTTCTATTCCTTTTTTATGGGCTTCTTCAATTAATATTTTTAAGGGGTCGAAAAAAGGTTTAGGAGCCTTACCTTGCGTTCCAGTTAAGTAGGAAGACCAAGGTTCTGTGGTTTTTTCATAGAATGCATCGGATTCTGTTCTTACTTGAAAAAAAATAGAATTAAACCCAGATTCATCCAGGTAATTAACTAAATCTTTTAATTCTTTAATTTTTTCTTCGGAAGGTAAATTGGAATCAGACGGCCAATCTATATTTTTTACGGTTGCAATCCATACCCCTCTTAATTCTTTTTTAGGAAATTGTCCAAAAAAAAGAAAGGGTATGAATAAGAAATTAAGGGATAAAACGAGTCTTTTCATTTGCAATGCAAATTTGCACAAAGAAATGCGTAAATGAAAAAGAATTAGTTTTTTTCGACAGAAAACAGATATCCAATTCCTTTTAAGGTTTTGATATAATATTCTGGAATTTTTTCTCTTAATTTTCTAATATGAACATCAACGGTTCTTTCAACTACATAGACATCTGTACCCCAAACTTTTTCTAAAAGTTCATCGCGATTAAAAACTTTATTCGGATTTTTTGCAAAGTGGGACAGTAATTCAAACTCTTTTTTAGGAAGAGTTAAAGGTTTTCCTTTGTAAGTTGCTAAATATTTTACTCGGTCAATTACGATATCTCCAATTTCAATTACCTCTTCTTGAGTTTCAATGGAGGTATCATATTTTCTTGCAAGGATTGCAGCAATTCTAGACATTAAAGCCCTCGGCTTGATGGGTTTTATAAGATAATCATAGGCCCCGGCTTCAAATGCTGCTATTTCTGTAAATTCTTCTCCACGGGCAGTAAGGAATAAAATTAGGGCAGATTGAGTGTCTGGATCTTCTTTTAATATCCTTGATGCCTCTATTCCATCCATATTTGGCATCATCACATCCATAATGATAAGATTTGGCTTAAAACTTTTTGCAATTTTTACGGCCTCCTTACCATCATAAGCTTTTTCCAGAATATAATTTTCTTTTGAAAGATTGTATTCCAGTAATTCGACGATATCTTGATCGTCGTCTACAATTAAAATTCGATTATTATTTTTACTCGAATTCATATTTTTTGACTAATTTGACAATATAAATTTAAGATTTATAATATTAACAAATTGTTAATTTTTAAATTAATTGTCAAATTTAAACTATGGAAACTGAAAATCATTTTGTAATTCGCCTTGCCGCTGGCTTAATTTCCATTAGTTTAATTCTATTGGGGCTGTATTGGTTTAAAGATTTATTTATTCTTTTAGGATTTGCTTTAATTCTATCCTTATTATTATTCCCCTTATGTGTGAAATTTGAAAATTGGGGTTTACCACGTTCTTTAGGAATAATTATTGGTATTTTATTAGCATTGACGTTTTTCTTTTTAATCATTTTTATAATGATTAACCAATTAGATCAATTAAGCTCCAAATGGCCTTTATTTGTTGAAAAATTTAATGTCATACTACAAGAGGGTCAGAAATATTTATCCGACAAATTGCGAATACCTGAACAGAATCAGGCATTACAATTGTCAAATTCCACAGTTGATGTAATAAAAAGTTCGGGTTCTATTTTGTCGGAGACCTTTGGTACAGCTTTAAGAACCATTACTTCTGTTATTTTAACGCCTATATTTATTTTCTTTTTATTGTATTATAGAGATTTTATTGCGGAATTTTTATCAAAATTATTTCCTAAAGCTGGCACTGAGCAAATTCATGATATTTTGGGAAAAACAGCCAAGGTCGCACAGGGTTATTTATTAGGATTAGCGTCGGTCATGATTTTTGCAGCTATCTTAAATACCTTTGGTTTTTGGTTATTAGGAGTAGATTTCTTTTTGTTTTTTGGAATATTAACCGGTTTATTATTGTTGATTCCCTATGTTGGAATTTGGTTGGCTGCGATAGGCCCAATAGTTTTAAGTTTAGTGGAATCTGGGCCGAGTAGTATGTTTGGAGTAATTATTTGGGTTGCCGCTGTACAATTTATTGAGGCAAATTTTGTTACTCCCATGGTGGTTGGCTCAAGGGTAAGTATTAATCCTCTATTAGCAATATTAGCTTTAACGATTGGAGAGATTGTGTGGGGAATTCCTGGCTTAATTTTAGCTCTACCTTTTACGGCAATGTTAAAAGTGGTCTTTGATTATGTGCCTGAACTTAAGCCTTATGGGTTTTTATTAGGTATAGTTCCGAAAAGACCCAAAAAATAAATTTGAATAATGAACTATGAGTTTTAAATAAAATATTCAAAACTCATAGTTTAAAGATTAGAAGAAACTATACTTTAATTTCAACGTCTACCCCTGAAGGTAATTCCAATTTCATTAAGGCATCAACAGTTTTTGCTGAAGAAGAGAAAATGTCAATTAGTCTTTTGTAAGTACATAATTGGAACTGTTCTCTTGATTTCTTGTTCACGTGTGGTGAACGTAAAACCGTGAATTTCTCAATTTTTGTTGGAAGAGGGATAGGACCTGATACGACAGCTCCTGTAGCTTTTACTGCTTTAACAATTTTCTCAGCAGACTTATCAACCAATGAATGGTCAAAAGATTTAAGCTTGATTCTAATTTTTTGATTCATAAGAATTGGTTCGTTTAGTTTATAATTGGCGAAAGAACCATTTGCTCCGACAATTATCAATACAAAATTAGGATTTAAAATTCAAATTACCAAGTACTTAGAATTTTCTTCTTGCCAATAATTTTGATTTTTCTTTTGAAAATTCCTCTTTATAATCCTCAAAAAGTTTAGGATTTAAGGTTTTAAGTTTTTCTATAGAAGTTTCAGCATAATTTATTTCCCCCATATAATAAGCTTGAAGAATATAGGGTATTAATAATTCATCAGATTGCGGATTAAGGTTAGAAGCATCAAAGCAGAAATTGTAGGCAATATTTTGTTGATTTGAATTGTTTAAAAGGTTTCGGGCTTTCAATAAAATATTGAGATTAAAGGGATGCTTATTTAAGATGGTTAAAACATTATTTTGATTAATTTCTATGGAGTTTAGATTTTCTTTGAAAAGGATATTTCTAAAGTTTTCCAAGAGTTTGGAAAGGTTCTCTATTTGGCTTTCTTGTGATTGAGAAATAAGGTTCACTAAATTTTTAAAGGAGTTTAATCTTTTTCCTGCTTGAAAATCGTAAATAATTTTCAACAATTTTGTTTCTGGATAGAGGTCTTGCCAATCTTGATTTTTCATCCATTCATCTAAAGGTAATTCGTAATCTTTGATTGTTTCGGCTAAAATTGAATTATTTAAATAGGCAAAATTATCGGTATTTAAACTTGGCTGAAATTTTAGATTGAAATTAGTTTTAGGAAGTTCAGGGTAAATTTTACCAAGAATTAAATGATTTGCTAAAAGTCCCCAATTTGAATTTAATGGGATGGTTTTTATTTTTTCAATTTTATCATTTTGCCATTCAAACTGATGAATAAGGCTGCCAAGATAATTTGTTTGGATAAGATTATTTTCGGGATCTAACTGAAAATTCAACTCAAGGAATATTTTCGATGAGTCGTAAAAATTTAAATTTTCAAAAGTAGTGGCAATTTGATTATTAATTTGAATATTGTTTTTGAAGGAATTATTCAATTTTTTCAAAAGGAATAATGATTCGAAGGGTTGATTTGCTTCCAAATAAAATTGAGAAAGTAATAAGCCTAATTCAGGGGATTTGGAGGTATTCATTGAATTCGCTATAAAAACTTCTGCTTCATTGAAATTATTTTCTTCCAAGGAGATTTTTGCCAAATGGGAATTACTAAAAATATTTTTTCTGGAATTTAAAAATCCATTTTCAAAAGAAATTTTAGCTAAGTCATTTTTGCCGATTTGATATTCCCATAAACCTTGGTGATTAAAAACTCCAGATTTGAATAAATGCCAAATCCTATTAGAAATGCCAAAATTCCAAGTGATTAGCAATAAAAAACCTCCAATCCAAATAATAGAAGGTGAAAGTGTTTTAGCTTTTAAAATGACTCGATAAAAGGGGAGGTTTTTTTCAAATAAATGATGAAAATTTGAATAAAGAAAAGGGATAAACAATAAAGAGCCCACTAAGATGCTCATGGTATTCCATAATAAGAACCCCTTTAAACCTGAATCATTTTGGAATAAAATTTGAAAAATAATCCATCCAATTTGTATGAAATTTAATCCCCACCAAATTAATTTTTGCGGATTTTCCAGGTATTTATTAATTATTAATAGAAAAGCCAAAGTATTAATCAAATAAATTAGGATGATAGGAATATGAAGAAAAGAATCAATCCAGTTTAATTCAATTGCGAAAGAAAGGAGGAAATTCAATATTATGAAGCCTAAAAAAAGAAGGAAATTTTTAAAACTTGAATTCCAATTGTTTCCTCTTGAAAATT
The DNA here is from genome assembly GCA_964626405.1 of uncultured Cytophagales bacterium. GTDB lineage: Bacteria > Bacteroidota > Bacteroidia > Cytophagales > Spirosomataceae > CAZVFE01. The sequence continues at coordinate 15,942 of CAZVFE010000005.1, forward strand.
TTAAAATAATTGTTGGAATAGAAAAAAAGCTAATAATGCTTGTTATGTAGGATAAAATTGCCCAAATCCAGGGAAGATTTTCTATCCATGCCATAAATTGATTTTCATAAATAAAGGGAATGATTAGAAAGATGAGCCAGATCAATAAACCAGGAATTAGGAATTTTTTTTCTATTTTGGCCCAATGAATAATCCCAAAAATGCTTAGAAAAAATCCCATACCTAGAAAAAACAAAGGGAAAAACTGAATTTCAGAATCTGGGAATTCAATAAAGTATTTAAAATCTTGTTTTACTTCCAAGAAATTAAACATTACCTCTGGTGAGGAGGATTCAAATTTTAAGGGGATTTCAAAGGGCAAGATAGTAGAAACCTCTTCAGATTTCACTGGTATATTTGGATAAAAATAGAAAGTTATACCAATAAGAAGAAGAGAAAAAGAAAGAAGTGAAAAATAAATTTTATTAAAAACGTCTAATCTTGGTTTCATTCAAGAAAATTACGAGATTTTCAGAAAAAATAACAAAAAAACACAAAATGATTTTGGCTTTTCTGAAAATACAAACTAATTTTGCAGTTCGAAATCTGAAATCAGATTTTTATATATTGTTTAACGCTACTTAGTTAATTATCATATCAAATGGCAAACCAAGTAAATAAGGGTAAAGTTGCTCAAGTTATTGGTCCAGTTGTGGACGTAAGTTTCGAAGCGGAGGGATCTTCACTTCCAGAAATTTTAAATGCATTAGTTGTAAAAAGAACTGACGGATCAGAATTGGTTTTGGAAGTTCAACAACATTTAGGAGAGGATCGTGTAAGAACGATTGCTATGGAAGGAACAGAAGGGCTTCAAAGAGGTCAGGAAGTAATAGACAAAGGCCAGCCGATGACGATGCCAACAGGTGACGGGATCAAGGGTAGACTTTTCAATGTAGTTGGAGATGCTATTGATGGAATTAAGCAGCCAAAATCAGCTGGTGGGTCACCAATTCACCGTTCGGCTCCAAAGTATGAAGATTTAGCAACCAATACAGAAGTTTTATTTACAGGAATTAAGGTAATCGATTTATTAGCTCCTTATGTAAAGGGTGGAAAAATTGGTTTATTCGGTGGTGCTGGAGTAGGTAAAACAGTATTGATTATGGAGTTAATCAACAATATTGCCAAAGCTTATGAAGGTTTATCTGTATTTGCAGGTGTAGGAGAGAGAACGCGTGAGGGTAATGACCTTTTAAGAGAAATGATTGAGTCAGGAGTAATTAAATACGGTGAGGAATTTAAAAAGTCCATGGAAGAAGGAGGATGGGATTTATCTAAAGTTGATGAAGCTGAATTAGAGAAATCTCAAGCAACTTTAGTATTCGGACAGATGAATGAGCCACCAGGAGCACGTGCTAGGGTAGCATTATCCGGATTAACTGTTGCAGAAAATTTCCGTGATGGTGATGGTGAGGGTGCTGGAAAAGATATCTTATTCTTTATTGATAATATTTTCCGTTTTACTCAGGCAGGTTCTGAGGTATCTGCACTTTTAGGTCGTATGCCTTCTGCGGTAGGATATCAACCAACACTTTCCACTGAAATGGGAGCGATGCAGGAGAGAATTACTTCAACTAAGAGAGGTTCTATTACATCGGTACAGGCAGTTTATGTACCTGCCGATGACTTAACTGACCCAGCTCCAGCGACAACATTTGCTCACTTGGATGCTACAACTGTACTTTCAAGAAAAATTGCTGAATTAGGAATTTATCCTGCAGTGGATCCTTTAGATTCTTCGTCTAGAATTTTATCTGCTGAGGTATTAGGAGATGCACATTATAATACAGCACAAAGAGTAAAAGAAATTTTACAGAGATATAAAGAATTACAAGATATTATCGCTATTCTTGGATTAGACGAATTATCGGAAGAAGATAAATTAGTTGTATCAAGAGCAAGAAGAGTTCAACGTTTCTTATCTCAACCATTCTTCGTAGCAGAGCAGTTTACTGGTCTAAAAGGAGTTTTAGTAGATATCAATGATACTATTAAAGGATTCAATGCTATTATAGATGGAGAGTATGATCATTTACCTGAGGCAGCATTCAATTTGGTAGGTACAATTGAAGATGCAGTTGCTAAAGGAGAAAGATTATTGGCTGAAGCTAAAAAATAATTGAAATGAACGTAGAAATTATCACACCAGATAGAAATGTATTTTCAGGAGAAGCTAAAGTAGTTACTCTTCCAGGAACAGATGGTTCTTTCCAAATTTTAAATGAACATACACCTTTAGTAGGCTCATTAGTTTCTGGAAAAATGGAAGTTGATAGCCAATCTTATATGATTGAGGGGGGTGTTGTAGAAGTTTTGAAAAATAAAGTATTAATTCTTCTTGAAGGTATAACTGAAAATTAATTTCAAAAATATGATTTAAAGAAAATAGGATGTATTTGCATCCTATTTTTTTTATACCTAATTTAAAGAATTATGCTTGCATAATTTTATTTATTTTTGTTAGGTCTATATATATATGAAAGCAGAAAACACCGTTGATTTTCAAATAAAGTCCTGTTGGTATGCAATATCTAGGATGTATAATACGTATTCTATTCAACATGATATGAGTATGGCAATTGGATATGTTTTACTTCATATAGATAAAGGGGGCACACCAGCTACCAAAATTGCTCCGGCATTGGGTTTAGAAGTGAGAAGCCTGACGCGCATGTTAAAAAATTTGGAAGATAAAAAATGGATAAGAAGAGAATCCGATTTTTCAGATAAAAGGGTGGTGAATATTTTTTTAACAGAGGAAGGTAAGAAAAAGAGAGATTTAGCTAAACAAGGAGTGATTTTATTTAATGAATTAATAAATAACCAAATTGATGAAAATAAAATGGAAGTCTTTTTTGAGGTTATTCAAAAGATAAATTCAATCATTGAAAAAGATGCTCCTTTTATTGCTAAAAAAATAAATAAATAAAATTTGCAAAAATTTATTAAAATTAGGAATTATGTTGTAATTTCAAGTTTAAATGTATCCTTTAAATACTTTATAAAGAAAATTTTATTATGAAAAAATTATTGATTATCCTAGCACTTACTCCCGCAATCTTTTCTTGTGGTTCAAAAAAAGTAATTGCTGATTTGAATTCTCAAATTGCTGCATTACAGGCAAAGAGTGATGAGTCTTTAGCTAAGGCTAATTCAGAGATTGCCGACTGTCAATCTTTAACTGCTAGCTTACAAGGTGAATTAAAGAAAAAAGATGCTGAATTAGAGACTAAAAACTCTCAGTTAAAGAATCTTCAAGATCAATTAGACTATTTGAAGAAAACTAACACAAATTTATTAGACCGTTTATCTGACCTTTCTGTTATCTCAAAAACTGGTTCAGAAAGTATCCGTCAGTCCTTAGAAGCTCTTAATGAGCAATCTAAGTATATCAAAGACTTGAATTCTAATATTCAGAAAAAAGATTCATTAAATCTTGCATTAGTGATGAATTTAAAACGTTCATTGGCTGATGTAAATGATGAAGATGTTTCTATTGAAGTTAAGAAAGGGGTTGTTTATATCTCTATCTCTGATAAAATGTTATTTGCTTCAGGAAGTTCTATGATCAACAAAAAGGCTGAAACTGTATTAGAAAAAGTGGCGTCAGTATTAAACGACCACAAAGAGTTAGATATCTTAGTTGAAGGACATACTGATACTGTACCTATCGCTACAGACTGTGTTCAAGATAACTGGGATCTTTCTGCGAAGCGTGCAACTTCAGTTGTTAGAATGCTTCAGAAAAAGTTTGGTGTAGAGCCAGCTAGAATGACAGCAGGTGGACGTGGTGAGTACTCTCCAATTTCTGATAATTCAGATAAGGCAGGTCGCCAGCAAAATAGAAGAACAGAAATTATCGTAACTCCTAAGTTAGATCAGTTCTTCCAATTATTATCAAATCAACCGCAAAACTAATTTTAGTTAATATAATTGAAAAGGGAGGATTTATATCCTCCCTTTTTTTATGTATTGCTTCAATCAATACCACTCAAATTATTTGAGCTGAAATACAATTTTAAATAAATTAGTAGATTAATTTGATGTCCTACGTGGGATACAGGTTGGAATTCTTATTGGTAAATAACAATTCCAATACCCTGGACAATACGCTGCTCCAGCTTCAATATTGATTAAATCCCTAGGATTCAATTCAATTAGTCCTGTAGTTTTCATCTTATTTTTTACCACCGCTTAAAGCTTTCTTCATCATGGCATAACCTTCTGCCAAACCAATAACAAATTCTGTCATGAATTTAGCTGCTCCACCATTTATTTCCATTGATTCCTTCAAAGTAAGGTTCTGAACCTTCCCATTGAAATTTAAATGATTTTTCATTTTTCTAGAAATTAAGAAAGTAATTTAACAATGATAGCCGCAGCTGCACCTATCGCCTGACCTAATTTTCTAGCAAATGAACCTGCCTCAATACTCACAGTCTCCACATACGAAAGCTCTCTCGCCCCCCAAGATTCAAAATTTAAATGATTTTTCATTTTTTGTAAAATTTAAATGGTTAGTGTAATCGCGAATTACATTGTAAAGAAATAGAAGAATGATGACTTCTCCTAACAGGAAACTGATAATTTGAAATTAGTGCTTATACCTCCTCAAAAGGGACATAATCGTCGTTTTCTGAAGATTTTTTGTTAGGTTTTTCAGAACCTTTTGGTACATAATCTACATTGATACTACCTTCAGGTTTATTTTGTTTTTTCTCTGTTCTCATTTTTGTTCTCTCAAATTTTTGAAATTGATTGAACATATAGCCCTTAAATAATAACTTAATTAAGGGCCTTATGATATAAATGAATAGGAAAAGTATTCCAAGGAATTTTAACATATTTACCTACTTAAATAAAGATTTCTTTCCCCATAGATTTTACGGAAGAATTCATCTTTTAAATCTTTTATAAAATAAATTGCTTCTCCTGTAGACTTCATCTCTGGTCCTAATTCCATATTTACATTTGGGAATTTATTGAAAGAGAATACAGGGATTTTTATCGCATAACCTTCTTTTTTTGGATTGAAATTGAAATCTTTCACTTTTTTATCGCCAAGCATAATTTTAGTAGCATAATTTACATATGGCTCCTGATAAGCTTTTGCAATAAACGGAACCGTTCTAGATGCTCTAGGATTGGCCTCGATGATATATACAATTTCATCTTTCACAGCAAATTGAATATTGATTAGACCAACTGTTTTTAAGGCTACGGCTATTTTTTTCGTATATTCTTCAATTTGCTTTATTACATTTTCTGATAAATCAAATGGAGGTAGAACAGAATGCGAGTCTCCAGAATGGATACCTGCAGGTTCAATATGTTCCATAATTCCAATGATATATACATCTTTACCATCGCAAATCGCATCAGCCTCAGCTTCAATTGCATTTTCCAAGAAATGGTCTAATAAGATTTTATTCCCTGGAATATCTCTTAGAATGTCCACTACGTGTTCTTCTAATTCTTGTTCGTTTATAACAATCTTCATGGATTGCCCCCCTAAAACATAGGATGGTCTTACCAATAAAGGATAATTTAATTCTCTTCCTAATTTTACGGCATTGTCTGAATCCTCACAAACACCAAATTTAGGATAAGGAATTTCTAAATCTCTTAAAAGGGATGAGAATGCTCCTCTATCCTCTGCTAAATCCAATGCCTCGAAAGAAGTTCCTAATATTTTAATTCCATATTTTGAAAGTTTCTCGGCAAGCTTTAAGGCAGTTTGTCCACCCAACTGAACTATTACTCCCTCTGGTTTTTCATGTTGAATAATTTCATATACATGCTCCCAGAAAACTGGTTCAAAGTATAATTTATCAGCAATGTCAAAATCTGTTGAAACAGTTTCCGGATTTGAATTAATCATAATTGTCTCATATCCTGCTTCTTTTGCAGCAAGAACTCCATGGACGCATGAATAATCAAATTCAATCCCCTGACCAATTCTATTTGGCCCAGAGCCTAATACAACAATTTTTTTCTTTTCACTAACTTCTGATTCATTATCAAGAATATCATCACTTTGTGCAAAAGTAGAATAGAAATAAGGAGTTTTTGCCTCAAATTCTGCTGCACAAGTATCTACGCATTTGAACAAGCGAACAATTCCCAATTCTTGTCTTTTATCATATACTTCAGACTCTAGACATCTTAGGGCATGCGCAATTTGTCGGTCCGCAAATCCTTTATGTTTTGCCTCCTCTAATAATTCTTTTGGTATACTATTAATGGAATGTTTTTCAATTTGTTTCTCCACCTTTACCAAATCTTCCACTTGATATAAAAACCATGGATCAATTTTAGTTAGATTGCGGATAGTTTTAAATGATATGCCCATTTTGAAGGCATCATAAATATGAAATAATCTATTCCACGAAGGGTTTTCAAGTGAATGAAGGATAGCAGCTTGGTCTCTCAATTCTTTTCCATCTGCCCCCATACCATTACGTTTGATTTCTAATGACTGACAAGCTTTTTGTAGGGCTTCTTGGAAATTCTTTCCAATACCCATAGCTTCGCCCACTGATTTCATCTGTAAACCTAGGCCTCTATCTGCTCCTTTGAATTTATCAAAGTTCCATCTTGGAACCTTTACAATTACATAATCAATTGTAGGTTCAAAAAAGGCTGAAGTTGAGCCAGTAATAGCATTTTTTAATTCGTCCAAATTATATCCAATAGCCATTTTTGCTGCAATTTTCGCAATTGGATAGCCAGTTGCTTTAGAAGCAAGAGCGGAAGATCTTGAAACTCTTGGATTAATTTCTATTGGTACGATTTCATCTGTCTCAGGATTTAAGGAAAACTGTACATTACAGCCCCCAGCAAATTGTCCGATGGCATTCATCATCTTAATTGCCATATCCCTCATTTTCTGATAAATAGTATCAGGTAGAGTCATAGCGGGAGCAACTGTTATAGAATCTCCGGTATGTACCCCCATTGGGTCAAAGTTTTCAATCGTACAGATTATAACAACGTTCCCTAGGTTGTCTCTTAATAATTCTAATTCATATTCTTTCCAACCAAGAATTGATTGTTCAATTAAAACTTCATGAACTGGTGATGCATGAAGCCCATTGTTTAAGGCTTTATCAAAATCTTTTGCCTCAAAAACGAAACCTCCTCCTGTTCCACCTAGGGTGAAACTCGGACGAATTACCAAAGGGAATCCGGTTTCTTGGGCAATTTCTTTTCCTTCTAAAAATGATCGTGCAGTTCGGCCTTTACAAACATTAAGACCCAATTCTAACATTTTAAGTCTAAAAAGTTCTCTATCTTCCGTAGTCTTGATAGCATTTATATCAACACCGATAATTTTCACTCCATATTTTTCCCAAATACCAGCTTCATCACAGTCTATTGCCAAATTTAATGCAGTTTGTCCACCCATAGTAGGTAAAACAGCATCAATTTTATGCTTTTCTAAAATTTCAATAATGGAAGCTTTTTCAAGGGGTTTTAAATAAACATTATCTGCATTCAGCGGGTCGGTCATGATTGTCGCTGGATTTGAATTGATTAAGGTAACCTCAATTCCTTCTTCCCTAAGGGAACGAGCGGCTTGAGAACCTGAATAATCAAACTCACAGGCTTGTCCAATAATGATCGGACCTGAACCAATAATTAAAACTGACTTAATTGAAGAATCTTTAGGCACAACTAACGGTATTTTAAGATTAAATGAAAAGCTAATACTAGTTTGAATAGATTAACTCTAAAAATTAGGCAAAGTTAATAGATACTGCCCAAAAAATCCCGTAACTTTAAGAATAAATTTTAAAATTTTGATAAAAGTTTTAGTAGCCTTTTCAAATAATTATGTAATTGGTGCCGAAAATAAATTGATTTGGCATTTATCGAATGATTTAAAACGATTTAAAAATTTTACTACTGGCAATGTTATAATTATGGGTAGAAAGACTTTTGAGTCTATCGGTAAGGCATTGCCTAATCGAGAAACCATTGTTATTAGTCGTAATCCTGATATTCAATTTGAAGGAACCTTTACTGTAAATTCGTTAGATCAAGCCATTGACTTGGCGAAAAATAAATTTCCTGATAAAGAAATATTCATAGTAGGTGGGGAACAAATATATCGATTGTCTATGACAATAGCCGATTGCCTTGAGATTACACAGATTAATCATGATTTTAAAGGCGATGCTTTTTTTCCTGAAATAGATTTAAAAATTTGGAAGGAAGTTCATCGAGAGAAGGGAATAATGGATGAGAAAAATTCCTTGGAACATTATTTTATTCGCTATGAAAGAATCAAATAAGGATATTCAAATTATTCTTTCATCAGAAAACTTATCCATTGATATTCATTATGAATTTTTAAGAAATGATGATTGTGGTGCAATTTGTTTTTTTATTGGAAATATTCGTAATAATAATTTTGATAAAGAAGTGAAAAAAGTCCATATGGAGGCATATTCACCTATGGTAAAATTAGAATTAGAACGGATAATATCGGAGGCTATGAAAAAATGGGAACTTCATAAGGTTTCAGTTGCGCATCGATATGGAGATTTAAGTATTGGTGATATCGCCGTAATTATTGGAGTGGTAAGTAAACATAGAAAAAATGTTTTTGAGGCTACACAATACGTAATTGATGAATTGAAGAAATCTGTTCCTATTTGGAAAAATGAATTTTATTTGGATGGATCAAATTGGCAGGTTCCTCATCCTTAATTCACCATTAAATTACATCCTCTTAAATCTGAATTTTGAATTCGACCCATAATTTCAAATTCCTTATTGGATAATAATTTACCTGCATCTTGGGTAGCAATAAAACTTAAGCTTTCTACATTCGCTAGATCAATAATATTTATTCCTCCAGTTTTATTGTATTCTTTTACCATCGTAAATGGATCATTTAATTCTCTTAAGATAATTTTTTTTGAAAATCCTGTTTGAAAAACCCCATCCCTCTTTGAATAAGATTGAGAAAATAATTCAGTCATTCCGTATTCTGAATGGATATTTTTAGCATGAGTATGAGATTGGAAGATTTTATGTAATTCCTCCCGACTCATTTCTTTTCTTCGTCCTTTCATTCCACCTGTTTCCATTAAGATTATTTGGTCATTTTCGAAGGCATTAATTATTTCAGAATCTAATTTTTTATATTCCAGCCAATCTAAAATGCCAAAACTTACCCCGATAATAAAAATTTTCTTATTCGTATGAATCAGTTTTTTTATTTTTGAATTTAGCTCTTCAAAATTATTTAGATAAAATCCAGAATAATCCGATTCTGATTTTTTAATAAAATCATTCACCATACACACTAAAGATGCATTTTGTCTTTCTAAATAAGAAGGCAATAATCCAATAAAATGATAATCCTTTAGTTCCCCGTAAAAATCATTAAATATTTTTTCTGCTATTTTAAGATAAAAATCCGTTGAATAATAATAATGTTTGGAGCAAGTTTGTCCACTTGTACCCGAACTTTCAAAATAAAATTCAGGACAATTCGTTCCGCTATAGATTTTCTGATATTTAAAAATTTCAATTGGAAGGAAGGGAATCTGGTTTAATTCTTGAATAGAATTAGGGTTAATATTTAAATTATCAACGAATTGCTGGTAAATTGGGTTGTTAGAATATTGATAATGGAAGACCTTTAAACTAAGGTTTTCAAAACTTGCTTGGTCAAGATTAAAAATTTCTGATTTTAGGTTTTCAATATTCATTAAGTTTCAATAAATTACCGTAAATTTAAGGTAATTCGCCAATAAAATTAGAATAAAATTACATGAATCGAATATTCAAGTTTTTTTTAAGTCTTTTTCTTTTAGGGTTTATTTATTCTTGTATCAATCCACCTGAATTTAGTAATACTCCAGAGATATCTTTTGATGGAATCAAAAAGGTTAATAAAACTATTTTCAATGATTTACTTGGAGAGGTAAAAGTTGATTCTGTGATCATTTCTGTGAATTTCAAGGATGGGGATGGTGATTTAGGTCTTACAAATGAGGAATTAAGTAATAATCCAAAATATAAAGATTTTTCCAATTTTATTGTAAAGACTTTTATTAAAATTAATGGAGAATACCAAGAAGCAGAGTTGAATCCACCACTAGGTGGTTTAATTAATTTCGAATTTCTTCCCAATCAAAAGTCTGGTCCGGTAGAAGGAACGATATCTTATTCTACTATCTTTATTTATGACTTGTATAGTGGATATTCGCCTTATTTTAAGCCCAAAAATGACACTTTAAAATTTCAAATAAAATTAATTGATAATTCCTTCAATGAAAGTAATGTAATTGAGACGGATTCTGTTATCATTTTTCAAAATTAACAAACTATGAAAATTCTAAAAATCAGTTTATTATTCATTTTTTCACTTTTTGTAACGAGTAATTTTGCTCAAACTGGGATTACTGTAGAGGATGTCTGGAAAAATTATAAATTTATTCAAAATGGGTCCAGAAGTTTTAGTTGGATGTCTGATGGTGAAACCTATACTGAAAAAAATGATGGCAGGATAGAATTATTTAAAATTGGAAACGAATCTCCTATTGAGATAATTTTTGATAATAAATCGAATAAAACGAAAGATGGTAAGATGATTCAAATTCTATCTTATAAATTTTCTCAGGATGAAACAAAATTATTGATAACGGCTGAGTCAGACCCTGTTTATCGTCATAGTTCAAAGGATGTTTATTATATTTTTGACCGCAAAACAAAGGATTTAACGGAATTGTCTAAACTACCAAATCAAATGGAAGCAAGTTTTTCTCCGGATGGTTCTAAGGTAGCTTTTGTTCGTGATAATAATTTATTTTATGTTGATTTAGTTTCTGGTAAGGAGTTTCAAATTACCCAAGATGGGAAGTTTAATTTTATCATTAATGGTGTAACTGATTGGGTATATGAGGAAGAATTTGGATTTACCAAGGCTTTTGAATGGTCTCCAGATGGCAAATCAATTGTTTTTATTCGATTTGATGAATCTCAAGTGCCTGAATATAATATGCAAGTATGGGGTGATTTATATCCTTATGATTATCGTTTTAAGTATCCTAAAGCTGGAGAGAAAAACTCTGATGTTTCATTGAAATTATTTGATTTAGGTACAAATAAAACCAAAGACATTAATGTAGGAAGTGAAAAGGATCAATATATTTTACATTTAATGTGGTTGCCCGGGTCATCTGAATTTTCATTTTTTAGATTGAATAGGTTGCAAACCCATTTAGAGGTATTAGTGGTAGACAGGAATTCAGGTAATTCTAGATTATTATATGAAGAGAAAAGTGATGTTGGAATTGAATTAGATAGAAATGGATTAGATTTAAAATACTTAGACAATGGTAAAGAATTCATTACGAGTTCAGAACGTTCTGGTTATAAACATTTTTATTTAGGGAAAATTTCAGATGGAAGTTTAAAGCCAATTACAAATGGAGAATGGGAAGTTGATAATTTTGCTGGATTAGATCAAAAAAATAAAGTTTTGTATTATAGTTCCACTGAAAAATCATCCATTGAAAAATTGATTTATCGCATTGATTTGGATGGAAAGAATAAAGCTTTGATTTCTAAAGGAAATGGAACGAATGGAATATCCTGGAATTCTGCATTTAAATATTATGTGGCTTCTCATTCAACTGCAAATGAGCCAGTGGTTTATGAATTAAAAAATGCCAAGAATGAAACGATTCAAGTATTGGAGGATAATGCAGGTTTAAAATCGAAATTAGAGGAATATCAAATAGGAATTAAGGAATTTATTCAGGTTCCAGTTGGAAATGATATAAGTTTAAATGGATATTGGATTCATCCGAGAAATTTCGATCCAAATAAAAAATATCCAGTTTTGATGCATGTTTATGGAGGACCAGGTTCACAACAAGTTTTAGATAGTTTTGGTGGATTTGATTTCTTCTGGTATCAAACCCTTTTAGACAAGGGATATTTGATTTTTTGTGTGGATAATCGTGGTACAGGAGGAAGAGGGTTTGATTTTAGAACAGTTACCTATAAGAATCTCGGAAAATATGAAGTTGAAGATCAGATTCAGGCTGCAAAATGGATAGGAAATTTACCTTATGTAGATGCGTCTAGAATTGGGATTTGGGGTTGGAGCTATGGAGGATATATGTCTTCCAATTGTTTATTCCAAGGTTCTGATGTGTTTAAAACAGCAATTGCCGTAGCGCCAGTAACAAATTGGAGATATTATGATTCAATTTATACGGAAAGATACCAAGGTTTACCTCAAAACAATGCAGCAGGCTACGATCGCAATTCTCCTGTTTATCATGTGAATAAATTAAAAGGTAATTTTCTTTTAATTCATGGAACTGGAGATGATAATGTTCATTTCCAAAATTCTGTGGCATTGGTAGATGCTTTGATTGCTGCCAACAAGCAATTTAAGACTTTTTACTATCCAAATAGAAATCATGGAATTTATGGAGGAAATACAAGATTACATTTATATAATATGTTGACTGATTATATCCTAAATAATTTGTAATTTTATAATCTGTAATCAATTTATTAATCAATGAACATACATCGAGAGGGGAAATCCATTATCATTATTACTCTTGTGGTAGTATTGGCAATCAATTCATTATTTGCTTATTTTTTTCCTGAAAATGAAATTTTAAGGGAAATTGTGGTTGCTTTAACCGCTATATTTTTATTGTTAATTGTTCAATTTTTCCGTGTCCCAGTTCGAACTACAAGATTAAATGAGGATTTAATTATTGCCCCTGCAGATGGGAAGGTAGTAGTAATTGAGGAGGTAATTGAAACGGAATATTTTAATGATAAACGTAGACAGGTTTCAATTTTTATGTCTCCCTTGAATGTGCATATTAATTTTAATCCAATTTCAGGAATAGTTAAATATTTCAAATATCATCCAGGTAAATACTTAGTAGCTTGGCACCCTAAGTCTAGCACAGAAAATGAGCGTACCACTTATGTTGTAGAAACAGATAATGGTCAGCCTGTTTTATTTAGACAAATTGCTGGAGCATTAGCCAAAAGAATTTGTTGGTATGCAGAGGAAGGAGAACGAGTTGTTCAAGGAAATGAATTTGGTTTTATCAAATTTGGAAGCAGAATAGATATTTTTCTCCCTTTGGATGCTGAAATATGTGTGGAGATCGGGGATAAACCTGTTGGAGGGGAGACCGTTATCGCACGTTGGAAGAAATAGCTAATTCCTCAGCAATTGATACTAATTCATCGAAGCTTGGTAAAATCTTAATATTCGAAGGGATAATCAGGTTTGAATGTAATATTTGGTAACCACTGACCATTACATTGGTATTTGTTAGTTCTTTGGATAATCTTTGTAAATAATCATTAATTTCATTAGGATTAGGAATAGACGTAAAGACGCTAAGAATATAATCTGGCTTGCAAATATTATTTGCTAAAACTAATTCATCAAAAGGTAAGGATTGGCCTAGATAATAAACGGTGAAACCTCTTTTCTTCAAAATATAATAAGCAAAAAGAAGACTTATTTCATGCAATTCTCCTTCGGGTAAATACAAAATAAATTTCGGAAGCCCTTTAATGGTATCTTTTTGAATAGAATCTATTTCTCCAATTATTTTTTGTCTGATTAAATGGGTAATGAAATGTTCTTGGGCTGGTCCTACGGTACCGGAAAGCCATAATGTTCCCAACCTTGATAAAAAAGGGTATATAATTTCTAGAATATAGTTTTCGAAACCTTCTTTATTGATAATATTATTCGATATTTTTTGGAATTTGTTTTCATCCATATCAAGCATTGCTATCGAAATAGCTTTAACTTGATCAGAATTTGAAAGAATGGTTTCAGAAAGTTTTAGAATTTCTTTGGAAATTTCTTCTTCTGACATTTTCGCAATTTTTGAAATCTTGAAATTTCCTTTTTCCTGAAGAAGAGCAATATTCAATACTTTTTTTAATTCATCATCATCATATGTTCGAATATTTGAATCAGTTCGATTTGGATTTAAAATACCATACCTCTGTTCCCAAATTCGTATGGTATGGGCCTTAATCCCACTTAAATTTTCCAAATCCTTGATCGAATATATGCTCATTGGTGAATTATCAACTTAAAATTATACTTTAATACAACTTTAAACCATTAAAAAGGTTTAAAAAATAATTGTATTAATTAAATTGATACTTAAAAAGAAAATAAATTGAAGGACAAAAATGAATCTGTAGAGGTTAGATTTAATAATTAATTGATATTTATACATGAACCAAATCAAACAAAATGATACGATCCACCAAGCGATGAAATTTTGATTAGGAATCTTATTTTCTGCCCAATTCCAATAATTTAATGAAATTGCAACAGGTTCAATAAAAATATCTAGGATTGTCATAAAACCTGCCCCAACTGCTGCTTTGGTGAATAATCCTTGTTTCGGAATAAATTCTTCAACGACAGCCCCACTACCCAATAATAGAATCAACCAATTTAATCCAATGGTTATTGGAACATTTAAAAATTTTAATCCTAAAGTTGGGCCATAGACATAGGATCCAAAGATTTTTCCTGTACTTACTCCATTCACTTCTATTAACCAAGTGGCGATGGGTATAAGAAGAATCAAAGAAATTTCATTGATATTTTTTTTTGGATAGGTAAGGATCATTACCCCACCCATAAACCAAAGGAAAATAGGTGTAAGATTTAAAAATAAAGGTTTTGTTGAAGGAATTAAAACACCAACAGCACCTGAAATGGTCATTAAGGCTATAAGAGGTTTTAAATATTTGAAGTCCATTATTTAATTTAATAAATTTTAGGAATTACTTTGCAACTTAGCCCAAGTATCTTTTAATGTAGCTGTTCGATTGAAAATTAAATTATTTTCATTTGAATATTTATCCACACAGAAATATCCTTTTCGTACAAATTGAACTTGGTCTCCAATTGTTAAATTTTTTCCTTCTGGTTCAATTTTTGCATTTTTAATTATGGATAAAGAATCTGGATTTATGAAATCTAAAAAATTATCTCCTAGTTTTGAAGAATCTTCCGTTAATAATAGTCGATCAAAAAGGTTAACCTGAATATTTTCGCAATGGTTTTGAGAAAGCCAGTGGATGGTACCTTTCACCTTAATGCCGGATGTATCATTTCCGGATTTACTGTTTTCAAAATAATTAACTTTTACTTCTAAAACATTTCCATTTTCATCTAAAATTGAATCTACATATTCAATAATATAGGCTCCTTTTAATCTTACGGGAAGTCCGGGAGCTAATCTAAAATATTTTTTAGGGGGATTTAATTCAAAATCTTCTCTTTCAATATAGATTTCTTTACTAAAAGGAACAATTCTTTCTCCTGAATTTGGATCTTCTGGATTGTTTTCAATAGATAATTCTTCGACTTTATCTTCAGGGTAATTTAAGATGGTAATTTTTATTGGATCTAAAACAGCCATTAATCTTTTGGCATTTTTATTTAAATCCTCTCTTATACAAAATTCCAATAGGGAATAATCGATAAGATTATCTCTTTTTGCGATACCAATTCTATTACAGAATTCCCGGATTGACTTAGGAGTGAATCCTCTTCTTCTAAAACCAGAAATTGTGGGCATTCTTGGGTCATCCCATCCGTCTACTACCTTTTCTTCCACTAATTTAAGAAGTTTTCTTTTTGACATTAGGGTATGAGAAAGATTTAGTCGTGCAAATTCAAATTGTCTTGATGGATAAATTTCCAATTTATTGATGAACCAATTGTATAAAGGTCTATGAACATCAAATTCGAGTGTGCAAACTGAATGGGTAATATTTTCAATTGAGTCAGATTGTCCGTGAGCAAAATCATACATTGGATAAATGCACCAATTGTTTCCAGTACGGTGGTGGTAGGCTCTTTTTATACGATACATGAGAGGGTCTCTCATGTGCATATTAGTGTGAGCCATATCTATTTTTGCTCTTAAAACCTTTTCTCCGTCTTTGAATTCGCCATTTTTCATTCTTTCGAATAAATCTAAGTTTTCTTCAACGGAGCGATTTCTGAATGGACTATTGATTCCAGGGCTGGTAGGTGTGCCTTTCATTTTGGCAATTTCTTCAGCTGAGGAATCATCAACATAAGCTAAATTTTCTTTTATTAAATTAACTGCTAACTGGTAAAGGTTTTCAAAATAATCGGAAGCATAAAATTCATTATCCCAATTATAGCCCAGCCATTTAATATCATTTTTTATACTTTGAACGTATTCGTCGTTTTCTTTTTCTGGGTTAGTATCGTCAAATCGAAGGTTTGTTTTTCCTCCGAAAGTATCTCTTAGTCCAAAATTTAAAACAATACTTTTAGCATGACCTATATGAAGAAATCCGTTTGGTTCAGGAGGAAATCGGGTAATAATACCTTCAGGATATTTTCCTTCTTTAATTTCGTTTGAAATTATTTCTTCTAAAAAATTTAATGCTTTTTCTTGATTTGTTGAATTCATGCTAACAATTAATTCTACAAAATTAGGTCATTTTATTTAAAATACCTTTATTTTTTTCTAAAGAAAACGGAAACAGGAGTTCCTTCCAATTTAAAATTGTCTCGAAGTTTGTTTTCTAGATACCTTTCATAACTTTCACGAATATATTGAGGTAGATTACAAAAGAAAATAAACGTAGGGTATTTAGTTGAAACTTGCGTACAATATTTAATCTTAATAAATTTCCCTTTCCAAGCTGGAGGTGGATAATCTTCGATAGCCTTCAGCATGACATCATTTAATTTGGAAGTAGAAATTTTTTGAGTTCGGTTATCATAAACCTCCATGGTTTTTTCAATTACTTGGAATACTCTTTTCTTCTCCAGTACGGATGCGAAAATGATAGGCATATAATTCAAAGGGGCCAATCTCTCTCTAATTGCTTTTTCTAAGACTTGGGCAGTTTTTCCATCCTTTTCCACTAAGTCCCATTTATTTACCATTAATACTATTCCTTTTTTGGCTTTATCTGCCATGGAAATAATATTCATGTCTTGAGCATCTAGGCCTGTATTGACATCAATTGTTGTTGCATCAACTAAAACTATGGCCACATCGGATTCTTCCAAGGCTCTTACTGATCGGAGGATTGAATAAAATTCTAAATCATCATGAACACGAGATTTTCTTCGCATACCAGCAGTATCCGTAATAATAAACTCTTTGCCATATAGGGTATATTTATTATCGATAGCATCCCGAGTTGTTCCTGCCATATTGGTTACAATCGAGCGGTCTTTACCCAAAAGTAAATTAAGGAAGGATGATTTTCCTACATTTGGTTTTCCTAAAATTGATATTTTAGGAATATCTGAATCTGGATTTTCTTCACCTTCATCTTTAAAATGACCAATGATAGCATCTAATAAATCTCCGGTTCCACTACCTGATTCCGCGGATATTGGGAATGGATCTCCCAAACCCATGGCATAGAATTCCATTGCCAGAGCATCTTTTGCTGGAGTATCCGCCTTATTTGCTGCAAGAATAATTGGTTTATTGGACCTTCTTAAAATTTTGGCAAATTCATTATCTAGGTCCATTAATCCTGTGTCGCAATCGACCACAAAGACAATAACGTCTGCTTCTTCAATAGCAATTTCAACTTGGTCTCGGATAGCTTCTTCAAATATATCCTCGGACCCATGAACATATCCGCCTGTATCTATTAGCGTGAAAAATTTCCCTCCCCACTGGCCATGTCCATAATGGCGATCCCTTGTCACCCCCGACATATTATCGATAATCGCTTTTTTTTGTTCAATCAAGCGATTAAATAAGGTTGATTTCCCTACATTGGGTCTTCCCACAATGGCTAGAATGTTTCTTGACATATGCTATTTTAATCTTGTAAATATCCGAAATTTTTCAATTTTTGTTGTTTTGCTCTCCAATCTGGTTCAACTTTAACAAATTGTTCTAAAAATACTTTTTTTCCGAAAAATTGTTCTAAATCTAAACGTGCTTGAGTGCCAACCTTTTTTATATTTTCTCCTTTATGACCAATAATTATGGCTCTTTGACTTACCCTTTCCACATATATTTCTGAGGAAATATGAATAATATCTTCTTTTTCTTTAAAGCCTGTAATTACTACTTCACATGAATAAGGAACTTCTTTTTTATAATTTAAAAAGATTTTTTCTCGGATAATTTCTGAGGCGAAAAATCTTTCTGATTTATCTGTTAATTCATCCTCTGCAAAAAAAGGAGGATGTTCTGGAAGATACTGGACGATTTTTTCAAATACTTGCTCTAAATTAATTTTTTCTAAAGCTGAAATTGGGATTATTTCACTTTTGGGAAAAATATTTTGCCAATAATCTAATTTTTCTTGAAGGCTATTTGATTTTTCTAGGTCAATTTTATTCAAAAGGACAATAATTGGAGTCTTTGTATTATTTTTCCAATCAGTTAGAAAATCAATTTCTTCGAATTCATCGAATAAATCGGTTACAAACAAGGCAACATCAGCATCTTCTAGGGAGGATTTTACAAACTGCATCATAGATTTATGCAATTCATATTTAGGCATTAATACCCCCGGGGTATCAGAATATACGATTTGATATTTATCATCCTTATAGGTTCCATTTAAAATACCAAGAATTCTATGTCGCGTAGTTTGAGCCTTTGATGTAATTATGGATAATTTTTCTCCTACCAAGGCATTCATTAAAGTTGATTTACCTACATTAGGTTTGCCTATAATACTAATGAAGCCGGATTTATTCATTCTTGGGGAAGTGTGTGAGAGAGGAGGATTTCCTAATTATAGTAGCGGGGGCCAGACTCGAACTGACGACCTTTGGGTTATGAGCCCAACGAGCTACCAACTGCTCCACCCCGCGATATATTGGATTGCAAAGATATGATTCTTTTCTATCCTTTCAAAATTTTATTATAATAATTCACATAAAGAGGGACAATTTTTTTTACGTCGAATTCTTCTGCCCGCTTTCTTGCGTTCACTTTAAACTTGTTTAGTAGATTTTCATCTTCTAATAATTTAATCGCATTTTTAGCCATATCTTGGAAATCTCCCACTGGGCTTACAAAACCACAGCAATTATCTTTTATTACCTCTGGTATTCCTCCAGCATTTGAGGCAATTACTGGTACCTCACAAGCCATTGCTTCCAAAGCAGCTAATCCGAAACTTTCTTTTTCAGAAGGAAGCATGAACAAATCTGCTAAAGAAAGCGCCTCCTCAATAGCATCTAGTTTTCCTAAAAAACGAACATCTTGATAAACCCCCAATTCTCTACAAAGATTTTCTATTCCCGTTCTCTCAGGTCCATCTCCAATAAATAATAATTTAGATTTTACTTTTTTATTGATAATTGCAAAGGACTGAACAACATCCTGAATCCTTTTTACTTTTCGAAAGTTTGAGGAGTGAATAATTAATTTTTCATTATTCGGACAAATTGCTAATTTGAAATGTTCTTTTTTCTGCCTTGAAAATCTATTTAAATCTATAAAATTAGGGATTACCTCAATTTCTTTATTTATTTCAAACTCAGAAAAGGTATCAGATTTTAGGCTCTCTGAAACAGCAGTAATTCCATTTGATTCATTTATGGAAAAAGTGACTACTGGTTCAAAAGAAGGATCTTTCCCCACTAAAGTTATATCCGTACCATGTAATGTTGTAATAAATGGTATTGAATAATTCTTTGATTTTAATATTTGCTGTGCCAAATAAGCTGCTGATGCATGAGGTATTGCATAGTGAACATGTAATAAATCCAATTTTTCATTTATGGCGACATCCACAATTTTGGATGCTAAAGCAGATTCATAAGGTAAATATTGAAATAAAGGATAAGAAGATACACTTACTTCATGATAATATATATTTTCACTAAAAAAATCTAGTCGAGGCGGTTGAGAATACGTGATGAAGTGAACCTGATGTTTCAATTCAGCTAATGCCTTTCCTAATTCAGTAGCTACGACACCACTACCACCATAGGTTGGATAACAAATAATACCTATTTTCACGAGACTTTTTTGTTTACTAACGGACAATTTACAAAATAAGTTCCTTTATAATATTAATAAATAAAAATTTAATGAATGGATTATCAGTTTCCTGTTAGGAAAATAGGTCAATTTCGTATAATTTTATGGGTGGGTGGTGGTGGCATTTTTTGCCATTTTTTTTAAAAAAAACAAATGAAAAATATCCTAATTTTTGCTTCTGGATCAGGCTCAAATGCCGAAAAAATAATTCAATATTTTAAAAATTTAGAAAATTTTAATTCAAATTTCAATATCAAAATCTATTCAAATAATCCCAATGCAGGAGTTATTAAAAGAGCAGAAAATTTAAATATCCCAATCCAAATTTTTACAAAAGAAGAATATCGCTCCCCTGAATTCCTAAATAATATTATCGAATTTAACCCCAATCTAATCGTTCTCGCTGGTTTCCTTTGGCTAATCCCTGAATCATTCGTCAAAGCCTTCCCCAACAAAATTATTAATCTTCATCCTGCCCTGCTCCCTAATTATGGAGGAAAAGGAATGTATGGTCATTTCGTTCATGAGGCAGTTATTAAGAATAAAGAAAAAGAATCAGGAATTACCATTCATTTCGTCAATGAAAATTACGATGAAGGAAATATCATCCATCAAGCAAAATATGCTATTTCCGAAACAGATACCCCTGAATCTATTGCCTTGAAAGGACAAAAATTAGAACATGAATGGTTCCCAAAAATTGTAGATAAACTTTTGAATTAATTTTTTGAGGAATTTAACTTTATTTTTAACTCAATACCGAAACAGTTTTTTCATCTTTATTCTCCTCTAATAATTTCTCCAAAGTTTTTTTGAATAGGGGATGTACAAAGCTTTTTTCTATTTCAAGAAATGGGATTAAAATGAAATTTCTATCTTGAATATAAGGGTGGGGAATAACTAAATTTTCCTGTTGAATAATCTCATCACCAAAAAATAAAATATCGATATCTATCGCTCTAGGCCCCCATTTTTCCTTTCTAATCCTCCCAAATTCTAATTCTAATTTTAAAATAATATTTAAAACCTCCTCTGCAGAATTTATCGCTGTTTCAACACGCATAACCTGATTTAAAAAATCAGATTGATTCTCATTGCCCCAGGCTTGCGTCTTATATATTTGGGATTTTTTAGATATTATCCCAATCTTTTTCTCAATTTCACTATTAATTTGATGGAAAATGTCTTTACTATTTTTTAAATTACCGCCAAGTGATAGAAAAACTGATTTCATACTGCTAAATTAGTTAATAAAATTACAAGTTATGCCAAACTTTTTTAATTCTGAAGAAATTAAACCTGGAACTTTGTTGATTTCAGAGCCTTATATTTCGGATTATAATTTTAGGAGGTCAGTCGTATTAATTTGTGAACATACTAATAGCCATAGCTTTGGTTTGGTCTTGAATGATCCTCAAAGAAATATAATGGAAACAAATTATAAAGACGAAATTGGAATTGAATTGCCCCTATACTCTGGTGGACCCGTGGACCCTTCCGTTATGCAGTTTATTCATAAACGCCCAGACATCATTCCCAATGGTGTACCAATCGGTAAAGGACTATTTTGGGCTGGAGATTTTGAAAAAGCAGTTTCCTCAATTATTGAAAATTCAATTGAATTAAGTGATATTAAGTTTTTTATTGGTTATTCAGGTTGGGGTGCAGGACAACTTCTAAGTGAATTGAAGCAAAATTCTTGGATAATTTCTCAAGCTAATCTGGAATATTTATTCGATACCAAGCCTGAAAAATTATGGAGAAAAGTTCTTTATGATAAAGGAGGAGATTTTCGTTTACTTTCCAATTATCCTACTGATCCGAATTTAAACTAAGTTGTATGATTCCAAATTTCCCAAGCCTTCTCTGCCTGTCCATGAAGCATGGGTAATCCATAAAACACGCCTCCAGCTCCACTTTCCAAACCCTTTTTTAGAAAGGCTGTCTCTAAAGGATTGTATACAATATCGTAAAGGAAATGATTCTCATTCAATGATTCATAGGGTAATGATGGATAGGAATCTATATTCGGATACATCCCTAAGGGAGTACAATTTACAATTAATCCTACCTGCTTAATAAAATTTGGAATTTGTTCGTAGGAAATACAATCTATAGACTCTTTTCTTGAAACTTTTATTACATCAATTCCTAAATCTTTTAATGCAATAATAATCGCTTTAGAAGCACCACCTTGTCCTAAAATTAATGCTGATCGATCTTTTATTTTTTTGAATTGATCCCATTTTTCTAAGGTATTTCTAAATCCCCAGTAATCTGTATTATATCCTTTTAATTTTCCATCTGGTAAAATTTTAATGGTATTTACGGCCCCAATTTCCCTGGCCGCAGGATCTAATTTGTCTAAATAAGGGATAATGTTTTCCTTGTGTGGAATTGTCACATTCAAACCTCTCAATTCTTTTTGATGACTCTCAATTAATTTGGGAAAATCTTGAATTTCTTTTAATTCGAATAAATCGTATTCGTTTTCTGTTTGAATACCTAATTTTTCAAATTTTTCACTAAAATATTTTTTAGAAAAAGAATGCCCCAATGGATAGCCTATTAAACCAAATAATCGTTTCTGACTCATTTTATTTTGCTTTAAGCTTAGATTTAATAAAACCAATGATAATTGGTAAAATAGAGATGAACACTATTAGTAAAACAACTTTTTCAAAGTTTTTATTTACCCATTCATTATTTCCTAGAAAATAACCAAGAGAAGTAATGCTGCTGACCCAAATAGTAGCTCCAATGATCCCAAAAGCTAAATATATTCCATATTTCATTTTCCCAGTTCCCGCAACGAATGGTGCAACTGTTCGAACTATAGGGACAAATCGAGCTAAAATAATCGTGTTTTTACCGTATTTTTCATAAAAGGATTGGGTTTGATTGATGTGTTCCTTTTTTAAGAGAAATATTTTTTCCCTTTTTAATACCATGCTTCCGAATATTTTACCTGAAAAATAATTTACCTGATCCCCAAGAATTGCTGCAATAATTAATAAAGGGATAATTTTACTGATTTGTAAATCATCACCATTAGCTGCCAATAATCCTAATGAAAAAAGTAGCGAATCTCCAGGTAATAAAGGAAAAACTACCAGTCCGGTTTCCGCAAAAACAATTAAAAATACCAGCCCATAGGTAAGAATGCCATTCTCAGCAATGAAATTATTTAGGAATGTCAAAGGATCCCTTAAGAGTGTAAAAAACTCTTGTATAAACATAAATTTATTTATTTAGGAAATGAGTAAAAGTATCTCCTCTTAAGCCCAATCGAATTGTTTCTAATGAAATTACTTCATTAGGACTAATATTGCCCACGTTTACATTTGCTCCGACAAGTTTTACAAACCAAACCTGCTGAGATTTTTGTGGAGCTTCCCAGATAATTTTTTCTTCAGGAATCTGTGTAAGGATTTCTTCCACAAGGCCTTGTCTTACCTCACCGGAAGATCTAAATAATCCTACGTTTCCACCCTCTCTTGCCTCGCCAATAACTTTCCAGGCTCCTGCTTCCAATTCCATCTTCATTAATTGGATCCATTTATAGGGAGGTATAATTTTAGCTTCATCCTTCGATCCAACTTCAGATAATACCGTTACCTGTTTAGAAAGTGTTTCAATGTATTTACATTTATCCTCTGCTTCCATATCTACTGAGCCATCCGAAACCTCAGCAAATTCCATTCCATATTTATCCAATAATTTTCGATAATCCTCGAATTGGTTTCTAATATGAAATGCCTCAAAAAGGGTTCCACCAAAATAAACTGGAATGCCAGCATTTTTATAAACTGCTAATTTTTCTTTTAAATTTGGTGTAACGTATGAAGTTGCCCAGCCTAGTTTTACGATGTCTGTATATGCGCCATTTATTTCTAAGAAATCTTCTACTTGGCGAATACTCAGCCCCTTATCCATTACCATTGTTAAACCTTTTTCTCTTGGTTTTAAGGTTCTGTCAGGGATTTGCTGTAAATTATAATTCATAAAAGAAATTTTTATTGCTCAAATATCTTTCAAAAATAAGCATTCGGTATGATAGCAGCAAACTAAATTTTTAAGATTCAGAATATTCTTTACATTTGTATAAATAATTATACCTTATGAAAAAGATATTTCTAGCTTTATTTTTATTATTATTTGGAATCAATTCCTCGTTTTCTCAATTCAAAGCCGATGATATTTTGGGTGAATGGTTGTCTGAGACAAAAGATGGTAAAGTTTTAGTCTATAAGCAGAATAATAAATATATGGGAAAGCTTTCTTGGTTATTACACCCAGATAAAAAAGATGAGTTTAACCCAGAAAATAAAGAAAAAACAAAACCCTTGATGGGAAAGGTTATCCTACAAAATTTTAATTTTAAAGATGGTGAGTGGACGGATGGGACAATATATGATCCAAAATCAGGGAAAACTTATTCCTGCGTAATGAAATTATCAAAAAATAAACAACAACTAGATATTAGAGGATATATTGGAATGCCAATGTTTGGTAGAACCAGTATCTGGACCAGACCTAAGTAGATTTTTTATGAAACCAAATGAAATGATTTTAGCTTATTTAAATGCTAATTTAAATAAGCCTATGAGAGATTCCAAGAATGTTGGACCTGTCGCTATTGCATTGGATGGAGTATTATTAGCTGCACAAAAAGGAAGTTTGACAGCGGAATTTGTTGTAAGAGAGGATCAATTAAATCATGCAAATGTTTTGCACGGAGGAGTTATTACCACTATGTTGGATGAAATTATGGGAATGACACTAATCACTGAAGAAATTTCAAACCTTTATGTAACGATTAACCTTAGTGTTGATTTTCTATATGGGGCTAAACTTGGTGAAAAGGTAAAGGTAATCTCCGAAGTTATTCGTGTTGGTAAAAAAGTTGCTAATATTGAGGGTAAAATGTATAATGAAGAGGGTAAATTATTAGCTAAGGCTAGTTCAAATTTTGCAGCTACCTCCATTCCCTTTACCGTATAATTCGATTTTTTAATTTTTCTCGTTCTAATATCGAACAAGTGTCTAATTGTCCGAATAGGTATCTATTTTTTGCAAATTTTCGATATAAATTGTTCAATAGGCTTTTGGGTACTAAATAAGTAGGTATAAAAATTATTTTATGCCAACTATTTAAGGAATTAAATATACTTCTTACCGCTTCAAATTCTAAATGAACCTTCCCATTTTCAAAATAAATGATAGAATCTTTTTCTTTTAAAAACTCGAAATCTTCTAGTAATTTTAGGTAGATTTGACTTTGAATGGATGAAAATTTGAAAACTTCTTTTTTGTCGAAATAGAGGATATAATTGGTAAATCGATTGCAAACCAAGCATTCTTCATCGATAAAAATTATTTTGTCTAACTTTCTTTCCATGAAATTTAATATTTTAGTGCTAGACTTTTATTTCAATCTAAAAAAATGATTCAAAAATTCCTAATTATTCTAATTCTATTAATTCCATTTATTAGCTTTTCTCAAGAAGAAAATAAGGAGGAATGTGAATGCAAAGATGGCCGATTTTATATGAAAATTCAAAAAGGAAAATTAGAACTTATACCTGGGGTTTATCGTAGTAGGGTCGGTTCATTGGGTAGTCCATTTCAATTGAAAAATCAGAATATTACAATGAATATTTTTTTTCCATTTTCAAATATTTTGGAAAAAAAGGGAGATAAAAAGAAATTGATGGAAATGAATATTGTTTCATTTATACATTTTTCTAATGAGGGTAATTATGGTGTGGGTTTTGGCTCAAAAACTCGGTGGTTAATTACAAAGAACGTATTTGCTTCTTATCAAGGAGGAATTGGTTGGTTTGATACCAATGATAAAAATGCAAGGGATGGATTAGTTTACCGAGGATTTAATTTTCACCATATATTTTCTTTAATCTATCCTGTAAGTCCTAAAATTGATTTTTCTATGAATTTTCTTCATGTTTCAAATGGAGGAATATTAGGGGAAAATGAAGAATCTAATGTTCAAGATGTAATGGGATTAGGTTTGGCTTACCAGTTTTAAGGGATATTATATTGGACTTTAAATCCAATAATATGAAAAAATCTCGTATAGGTTCTTTTTCCATAATCTGGTCTGAATAAATAAAATCCATCAATTTTAATATTTTTTTGAATTTCATATTCTAGACCAATAATATTTCTAATATTATCTATAGGTTTTTTATTGTCTGATTGAATTATTGGTTCAATGGAAAGATAGGTTTCCATTTTTTTATTTATTTCGTATGATAATTTTGATTTAAAACGAAGGGCATTTAACTTTTCTTTTTCATCTGAATCATCAAATTCATAAAGACGATTTTGGAATAAAAGGCGAAAGTCTGTTTTCCATTTATCCCATTTTTTATCGTATTTTATTCCTATACTAAATCGGTTATAGACTTTGTCATCAAACTGTACAAAACGATAGGCGACAAGCGAACTCCAGCGTTTATTTAGAGAATATTCAGTTTCTAAATCAAAGTAATTTGCATTTAATTTGCTGATATTGTAAATATACCTTTTTTGGAATGAACCCTCTACTTTTAGTTTTTTACCAAATTTATGTTGGATTTCTGCTGTTCCCCAGAATTGAATATCTTTTGGATTGCTTTTTGTAGCTTGTCCGTAGCTAAGAATACTTGTGAAAATTAAGGCTATAAATAGAAAACTAATTTTTGTTTTCATAATAATAAATAGTCACTTTGCAAGTATTTTTAAATAGATCAATATCTTCAATTTTATGTCTATTTATTTTTACTTGAGCAAGTTCTTCAAGGTATAAAATTAAATCTGTTTTTCTTTCCTTTTTAATTAAATCAAGATCAATAATAGTAATTTGTTTGGTTTTTTCTTGAGGGAAAAGTCGATTATTTTCTAAAATAAAAACAATGGAAATAAGAATAAGGGCGATTATACTATTTTGGATATAATGCCCTTTACTTATTGCCATAATTAGGCCAAGTGCAATTGATACAAAAAGATAAGTCATATCTTTTATATCGAAACTTTCTGTTCTGAATCTCAACATGGAGAAAACAGCAAATAAACCGAAAGCTGCCCCAGCACTTAATTCTTTTTCCGAAAGAATAATTGAAACAAAAAATAAAATACTATTAAAGGAATAATATGTTAAAATTAATGATCTTTTAAAATGATTTCTATAATAGATTCCTCTGATAAGTAGTATCATGAAAAAAAGATTTATAGAAAAACGAATCATTAAATCCTGAAAAGTTGTTTCAATCATTTTTATTTTTTTTCCAAACTACAAAAATATTATGGATCTTGGTGTTTTTCATTAAAATTATTTTGGACAATTTAAAAATGCTTGTTTTAAATCTGCCTTTAAATCCTCAACGTCCTCCAGTCCGATAGATAAACGAATTAAGTCCATACTTACTCCTGAGCTAGCTTGTTCTTCTTCATTTAATTGTTGGTGTGTAGTGCTTGCAGGATGGATTATTAAGGATTTAGTATCCCCAATATTGGCTAATAAGGAGAAATATTTTGTTTCATTAGCGATATGCTTAGCAGCTTCAAAACCACCTTTAGCCCCAAATGTAATGATTCCAGATTGTCCATTTGGAAGGTATTTGTCGGATAAAGCCTTGTATTTACTCGATTTTAATCCAGGATAATTTACCCAGGCAACCTCTTCTTGTGCTTCCAACCATTGTGCAATTGCCAATGCTGATTCGGAATGTCTTTTCATTCTAATTTCTAGGGTCTCTAAGCCTTGAATAATATTGAAAGCATTGGTAGGGCTTAGGGCTCCTCCGAAATCTCTTAATCCTTCTAATATTAATTTAAAAACATAAGATGCTGCACCTAGGGTTTCATAATATTTTAAGCCATGATAACCAGCAGAGGGTTCAGTAAATTCAGGGAATTTACCATTTCCCCAATTAAAAGTACCGGCATCAATTATTGCTCCACCCAATGAATTTCCTTGTCCACCAATAAACTTTGTTAAGGAATGAATTACTATATCCGCTCCATGTTTTATTGGATTCAGAAGGGCAGGGGAGGCAACAGTATTATCCACAATAAATGGAACTTCTGCTTTTTTTGCCTCTTTAGAAATTGCCTCTAAATCTAAAACATCTAATTTTGGATTTCCAAGTGATTCCACAAAGAAAGCTCTTGTATTATCTTTAACCGCCTTTTGAAAGTTTTCTGGGTCAGATGCATCCACAAAACTTGTGGTAATTCCAAGTCTTGGAAGTGTTACGCTTAATAAATTATAGGTTCCTCCGTATAAACTACTAGAAGCAACAATATGATCTCCCGCTTTCAATAATGTCATCAAGCCTGTAGCTATTGCAGCTGTTCCTGAAGCAAATACTACAGCTCCTATTCCTCCTTCAATAGCCGCCAATCTTTCTTGTAGAATTTGGTTCGTAGGATTATTTAACCTGGTATAAATAAAACCTAATTCTTTTAATGAGAATAAATTAGCTGCATGATCTGCATCATTAAAAACATAGGATGTTGTTTGATAAATAGGCACTGCTCTAGTTCCTTGCGTATTTTTTATGTCATGCCCTACATGTAAAGCATCGGTTGCTAATTTTGTCATCTTAATAAATTTTAAAAATTAAAAATAATAAATTATTCACAAATATATTAAAATATATTTAGTCTACCAATTTAGTAGGATAAAATCTTTTATAAAAAAAAGCCCAGAATTTCTTCTGAGCTTTTGGGGAGAATGATGGGGTTCGAACCCACGACCCTCGGAACCACAATCCGATGCTCTAACCAGCTGAGCTACAATCTCCGTTTGGGTTTGCAAAAATAGTTAATTGAATTAATAATTAAAAATTAAAAATTAATATTTATGATAAATTTTTAATACTTGGTAATACTTACCTATTTATTAATTCAAATAATTTTATAATTACCCTTATTTGCTAGCTTGATATCTTTTTTCAGCAGCATTCCAATCTACAACATTCCAAAAGGCATCAATATAATCTGGTCTTTTATTCTGAAATTTCAGGTAATAAGCATGTTCCCATACATCTAAACCAATAATTGGTGTTCCCTTAATATCCGATACATCCATTAATGGATTATCTTGATTGGGTGTAGATCCTACTGAAACTGTTCCTCCATTGCTAACCAACCAAGCCCAACCTGATCCAAATCTTGTAGCTGCAGCTTTCTTAAACTCAGCCTTGAAATTATCAAAACTTCCAAATGCCGAATCAATTGCGCTTGCTAATTCACCAACAGGATTACCACCTCCATTTGGAGATAAAATATTCCAGAATAAATCATGATTGAAATGGCCACCGCCATTATTTCTTACTGCAGGACTTAATTTTGAGATATTCGCTAATAATTCCTCAAGTGATTTTCCTTCTAAATCAGTTCCTTCTACAGCTGCATTCAAATTGGTAACATAGGCATTATGATGACGGTCGTGGTGTATTTCCATTGTCATTGCATCGAAATGTGGTTCTAATGCATTATTTGCATAAGGTAATGGTGATAATTCAAAAGCCATAATTTTAAAGTTTTAAGTTTTGTTATTAATCTATCTTTTCATTGTGAAAAAATCTCGAAGCAATGCTTCGGATTCATTCTCTAAAATCCCTCCTAATACAATTGTTTTAGGATGGAGTGGATTTTTATTTAGTGAACTGAAGCCCCTTTTATTATCCGGAGCGCCAAATACTAATCGACCTAATTGTGCCCAAAATATAGCTCCAGAGCACATTAAGCATGGTTCCAAGCTTACATATAGGGTGCAATCCTTTAAATATTTAGAGCCAATTGTTTGTGCTGCAGAGGTAATTGCTAACATCTCCGCATGGGCTGTAACATCATTTAATTTTTCTGTCTGATTGTAGGCCTTTGCTACAATTTGACCATCCCAAACTACAACCGCTCCTACAGGTATTTCTTCTTCTTCCAAAGCATATTCTGCTTGCTTCAAAGCCATTTTCATGAAATACTCATCCTCGTTTAGAACCATAAAGTCTCAGCTTTTGTTAGTTTATTTCGTAAATAAAAATCTAAAATAACAATCGCTGCCATGGCTTCCACTATAGGAACAGCCCTAGGGACAACGCAAGGATCATGTCTGCCTTTTCCACTTACAACAATTTTTTCTCCTTTTTCGTTCAAACTATCCTGATCTTTCATGATAGTAGCTACAGGCTTGAAGGCAACTTTGAAGTCAATTGGTTCCCCATTTGAAATTCCACCTTGGATTCCTCCAGAATGGTTGGTCAAGGTTTTTACCTGGCCATTTTCATTCCTAACAAAAGCATCATTATGTTCTGAGCCCCTACTTTTTATTCCTTCAAACCCACTTCCATATTCAAATCCTTTTACAGCATTAATGCTCAACATTGCCTTTCCTAATTCTGCATGTAATTTATCAAATACGGGTTCACCTAGTCCAACTGGGCAGCCCTGAATCACACCCGTAATAATTCCTCCTACAGAATCCCCTTCTTTTCTTATCCCGTCAATATAATCAAACATTTCTTGGGCCATTTCAGCATCCGGACAACGCACTGCATTTTCCTCAGCTACCGAAAAATCTAGTTCTTGCCAAGATTTTTTTAAACTTAGTTCACCCACTTGGCTGACAAAAGCATTGATACTTACACCAATATTTTTCAGAAATAATTTTG
>CAZVFE010000006.1:0-45287 GCA_964626405.1 uncultured Cytophagales bacterium
GATTCAAAATTTTTGACTTTTTTGGAAAAATTAATGGAGCAACATTCATAGATGCCGGAAATATTTGGAATTTCAAACAAGGCAATGCCTATTTAGATGGGAATTTTGATCTAACTAATTTTTACAAGCAAATTGCAATTGGAACAGGATTTGGAATAAGATGGGATTTTACTTATTTCCTATTAAGATTAGATATGGCATCCAAGGCTGTTGATCCTTCTAAAGAAATTGGAAAAAAATGGGTTCTCAACAAAACCGGTTTTGGAAATGCTGAGAACCCAGTATTATTTAATATTGGAATTGGTTATCCTTTCTAAGCTTTTCTTGAAATTGCTTTTTTAACTTTTTCAATTATTGAAGCCGCATTCAAACCATATTTATCCATTAATTGTGCAGGAGTACCTGATTCACCAAAGCTATCATTTACGCCAACATATTCCATTGGATAAGGCGTATTTTGAATCAATAATTGTGCGATAGAATCTCCTAAGCCACCGTTATATTGATGTTCTTCAGCAGATACCAAACATTTCGTTTTAGCAACAGATTCTAAAATAGCGTGATTATCCAAAGGTTTAATTGTATGAATATTAATCACTTCAGCAGAAATACCTTCTTCCTTTAATTGATCTGCAGCTTGGATAGCCTCCCAAACCAGATGACCTGTTGCAAATATACTTACATCAGAACCTTCAATTAATTTAATCGCTTTACCTATCTCAAATTTTTGATTTTCTGGTGTGAAAATTGGAACAACCGGTCTTCCGAAACGTAAATAAACGGGTCCCTCATAATCAGCAATTGCAATTGTTGCAGCTTTAGTTTGATTATAGTCGCATGGATTAATTACCACCATTCCAGGTAACATTTTCATTAAACCTAAATCTTCAAGAATTTGGTGAGTAGCACCGTCTTCTCCAAGGGTAAGTCCTGCATGTGAGCAACATATTTTAACATTCTTATTTGAATAGGCGATAGACTGTCTAATTTGGTCATACACTCTACCTGTACCAAAGTTTGCAAACGTAGTTGCATAAGGAATTAAACCATTTATGGATAAACCAGCGGCTACACCCATCATATTGGCTTCTGCGATTCCTGTTTGAAAGAATCTCTCAGGAGAATTTTTGATAAAATCCTGTAATTTTAAAGAACCTACTAAATCGGCGCATAAAGCGACAACATTCGGGTTATTTTCACTTAAATATTTCATTCCTGCTCCAAAGCCAGAACGTGTATCTTTTTTTTCTGTATATGTAAATGATGCCATTTTCCTACGTATTAATAATCTCCTAAAGTTTCTGGTAATTGAGCTAAAGCAGCAGCTAATTGCTCGTCATTTGGTGCTATTCCATGCCATTTATGTGAACCCATCATAAAGTCAACCCCTGCTCCCATTTCTGTTTTCATTAAAATAGCAATTGGTTTTCCCTTTCCAGTTAATGATTTAGCTTTTGCTAATCCATCCACCACTTGTTGCATATTGTTACCTTCCATAGAAATCACTTCCCAACCAAAAGCACGATATTTTTCTCCTAGGTCTCTATTATTCATTACCTCAGAAGTTGGCCCATCTATTTGCTGACCATTTTCATCTATTATGGCAATTAAATTATCAACTTGATGGTGTGGAGCATACATTGCAGCTTCCCATACCTGACCCTCGTCTTGTTCTCCATCTCCCATTAAACAATAAACTAAAGATGAATCACCTTTAAGTTTTTTAGCTTGAGCAGCACCAGTTGCAACAGAAAGTCCTTGTCCTAATGATCCAGAGGCAATACGAATACCATCTAAATGTTCATGAGTAGTAGGATGGCCTTGTAATCTAGAATTTATCTTTCTAAATGTACCCAATTCTTCTGTTGGGAAATACCCCCTTCTAGATAATGCCGAATAGAATACTGGTGAAATATGTCCATTTGAAAGAAAGAATAAATCTTCATTCTCACCTTTCATTGAAAACACTACCTTTCCATTTGATTCTGATAATTTCATTGCATCAAAATATAATGCAACTAATAAATCTGTACATCCAAGGGAACCTCCAGGATGCCCAGACTGGCAGGCATGAACCATTCTTAGAATGTCCCTTCTTACCTGGGATGCCGTTTGTTCAAGTTGTTTAATATCCATTTTTTTAATTTAAAGGATTTGATTAGTATGATCCTTTGTATTTACTTTTTCAATAATATTTTCAATAATACCGTTTTCATCAATTATAAATGTTATTCTTGCAGTTCCCATGTATTTTCTACCATACATTGATTTCTCCACCCAAACACCATAATCTTCAACTATTTTTTTATCCTCATCTGCTAATAGAGAGAATTTCAATCCATATTTTTCTTTAAATTTAGTATGCTTCGTATTTGAATCAATACTTACCCCTATCACTTTATAACCTTTTGCAGCAAGGGAATCTAAATTTTCATTTAAATTACAGGCCTGGGCTGTGCATCCTGGCGTATCATCCTTTGGATAAAAATAAAGAACAATTTTAGTCCCATTTAATTGATTAAAATCGATTAAATTTCCATCAGAATCATTCATGGAAATTAAAGGGGCCTTATCTCCGATTTTTAGCTTCATTATTATTTAATTTTGAGGTTAAAAAATTCCTTTTCTTCAATCTTACCAATTAGCGTATCATTTATGGCTATTTTACCTACTCCTGAAGGAGTACCAGAAAATAGGATATCACCCGTTTTAAGAGTAAAATACCGACTAATATAGGCAATTATTTCTTCAATACCCCAAATCATCTCTTTTGAATTTCCTTTTTGAACAAGGGTATTATTTTTTTCTAATGTAAACTCTACCCCTTGTAGATATTCTGGATAATTAAAAGGAATGAAATTACCTATTAAGGCTGAATTGTCAAAAGCTTTGGATATTTCCCAAGGCAAACCTTTTGATTTTAAATCATTTTGGATATCTCTAGCTGTAAAATCTATTCCTAATCCAATCTCACTAATATATTTATGGGCAAATTGAGGTTGAATATTTTTTCCAATTTTTCCGATTTTAAAAAGTAATTCAACCTCGAAATGTATTTCATTTGAAAAATCTGGTAGGTAGAAATCTTGTTCTTTATGGATTATGGCAGAATCAGGTTTCATAAAAATGACCGGATTTTCAGGCCTTTCATTATTTAATTCCTTTATATGCTCCCCATAATTTCTACCTACGCAAATTAATTTCATAGAAAATTATTTCAAAACCTCGGATACTAATTCTGCTGCATCTTTTAATAAAACTGCAGATCTAACTTTTAAACCTGAATTATTAATAATATCTGCACCTTCCTGAGCATTCGTTCCTTGTAATCTTACGATAATAGGAATATTTATTTCACCGATATTCTTATAAGCCTCAACAACACCATTTGCCACTCTATCACATCTTACAATACCTCCGAAGATATTGATTAATATTGCTTTTACATTTGGATCTTGAAGAATAATTCTAAATCCTGCTTCAACAGTTTTAGCATTTGCACCTCCCCCTACATCAAGGAAATTAGCAGGATCTCCGCCAGATAATTTAATAATATCCATTGTTGCCATGGCTAAACCAGCACCGTTTACCATACAGCCAACATTTCCATCTAATTTAACGTAGTTTAGATCATTTGCTGAAGCCTCAACCTCTAATGGATCTTCTTCTAAAATATCTCTTAAAGCAGCTAAATCTTTATGACGGTATAAAGCATTATCATCTAAATTAACTTTAGCATCTACCGCTAAAATTTTATTATCTGAAGTTTTTAATACAGGATTAATTTCAAATAAAGATGAATCTGTATCAACATATGCTTTATAAAGGTTTTTGATGAAAACAACCATCTCTTTGAAAGCCTGGCCACTTAAACCTAAATCGAATGCTACCTTTCTAGCTTGAAAATCCTGAAGTCCAACTCTTGGATCAATCCACTCTTTTATTATTTTTTCTGGACTATGTTCGGCAACCTCTTCAATATCCATACCACCTTCTGTAGAAGCCATAATTACATTACAAGCTCTACCTCTATCTAATAGAATAGATAAATAATATTCTTTAGTTTCAGACTCACCTGGATAATAAACATCTTCACTTATTAATACCTTGTGTACTTTTTTACCTTCAGGACCAGTTTGATGAGTTATTAATTGCATTCCAAGGATTTCGTCCGCTTTTACTTTTACGTCTTCTAAAGACTTAGCAAGTTTAACTCCTCCCCCTTTTCCTCTACCACCTGCATGAATTTGAGCCTTAACAACAAACCAACCAGTTCCTGTTTGTTCTTTTAACTTTTCTGCTGTCGGAATAGCCTGATCTACTGAATCAACTAATAATCCCTCTTGAATTCTAACCCCGTAAGATTTTAAAATTTCCTTTGCTTGGTATTCGTGAATATTCATTGAATAAAAATTTTTGTTTTTAATTACTAAAATTACTACTTTCTTCTCAAAAATTATTCAGATATTTGATATAGATTCAAAATTCTCAAAATTATCCAAAAAAATGTTGGAATTGATAAATGTTTATAAAAGTATTGATAGTCAAGCTATTCTAAAAAACATAAATTTAAAAATAAATTCAAATGAATTAGTATCTATACTTGGACCGAGTGGTTCAGGAAAGAGTACCTTATTAAATATAATGGGATTACTAATTCCTTATGACTCAGGGAAAATCATTTTTAATAATACTGAATTTAATTCATTAATTGAATCAGAAAAAAATCATTTTAGAAATAGAAAACTAGGTTTTGTCTTTCAATTCCATAATTTATTGGGAGAATTTACGGGAGAAGAAAATATTTTAATGCCTTTGTATATTCGGAATGAAAAAATTTCAAACCAAACCTTAAAAAATCTAAATAAACTGGTGGAAATATTGGGTTTAGGCGATTTAATTAAAAAAATACCCTCCCAATTATCCGGAGGAGAACAGCAAAGAATCGCTATTGCAAGAGCATTAATAACAGAACCCGAACTTATCTTGGCAGATGAACCTACGGGAAATTTAGATGATGAAAATGCTCAAAATCTTTATCAAATTTTCCTTGAAATAAAAAAAGAATATAAAAATTCAATCGTTATGGTAACACATAATGAAAAACTTACTAAAAATTCAGACCAAATCATTCGTATAAATTCCGGTATAATTTCTTAATGCCAAAAAACCTGACAAAAAAATAAAAGTCTGACATTTTTTCAGTATTTCTTCATTTTTATTTAATTTTGAAGTTCAATCTGCAATTTTTTATGAGTCACGAAAATACAACTGAATCAATTGATAAGAATCCATACCAATATAATGGAGAGGTTATGGATAAAGAATTTTTGAATACCAATAAACCTGTATATAAAAAAGTTTATATTGAGTCTTATGGTTGTCAGATGAATTTTGCTGACTCTGAGGTAGTTACCTCAATTTTAATGGAGAATGGATACGGAACAACCACGAGTTCAGAGGATGCGGATGCAATTTTATTAAATACCTGTGCAATTCGAGAAAATGCCGAGCAAAAAATTCGTCATAGGTTAAAAAGTTTTGAAAATTTAAAAAAGAAAAATCCGGATTTAAAAATTGGCGTTTTAGGTTGTATGGCTGAAAGACTTAAAACAAAATTAATAGAAGAAGAACGAATTGTGGATTTAGTGGCTGGGCCAGATGCCTACAGGGATTTACCGCGTTTATTAGGGGAAACCGAAGCGGGTAACAAAGCCATTAATGTATTTTTATCCAGAGAAGAAACTTATGGTAATATTGAGCCAGTAAGATTGCATACGAATGGCGTTACTGCTTTTGTTAGCATTATGCGAGGGTGTAATAATATGTGTTCTTTTTGTGTTGTTCCTTATACCAGAGGACGAGAAAGATCTAGAGATTTACCTTCAATAATTGAAGAATGTAAAAGTTTGTTAAATAATGGCTACCGCGAAGTTACTTTATTGGGGCAAAATGTTGACTCCTATAATTGGATCAATTCGGAAAATAATTCAAAAATTAATTTTGCCAATTTATTAGAATCGGTGGCACAAATTGACCCAATTTTGAGAGTTCGATTTTCTACCTCCCATCCTAAAGATATTACGGATGAGGTATTAGAAACAATGAAAAGATATGAAAATATTTGCAAGAATATTCATCTCCCAGCCCAATCAGGAAATAATCGTATTCTGGATTTAATGAATAGAACTTATACTAGGGAATGGTATTTGGAAAGAATAAATGCAATTCGTAGAATTTTAGGGGAAGAATGTGGAATAAGTCATGATTTAATTGCTGGTTTTTGTTCTGAAACTGAGGAGGAACATCAGGATACTTTAAAATTGATGAAGGAGGTGAAATATGATTTTGGATATATGTTTATGTATTCTGAAAGACCTGGTACCCCTGCTCATAAAAAATTAGCTGATGATGTTCCGGAGGAGGTTAAAAAGAGAAGGTTAGCTGAAATTATTGATCAGCAAAGGGCAGATTCTGATTATAGAAATAGACTTTTAGTAGGGACAATTCAGAAAGTTTTAGTAGAAGGAGATTCTAAAAGATCTAAAGAAGAACATTTTGGTAGATGTGATTCGAATAAAATGGTTGTTTTTCCAAAAAAAGGAGAGCAAAAAGGAGATTATGTTATGGTTAAAATCAATTCATGTACTTCGGGTACTCTTTTAGGAGAAATTATTGAAATACTATGATAGATAAAAACATTGCTTCCATAAAGGCAAAATTTGGTATAATAGGTAATGATCCTGCATTGTTAAGAGCCATATCCGTGGCCGAACAAGTTTCTGCAACGGATATGACGGTATTAATTATGGGAGAAAGTGGATCTGGTAAGGAAAGCTTTTCAAAAATTATCCATAGTTTATCAAAAAGAAAGCATGGTGAATTTATTGCTATAAATTGCGGTGCTATACCAGAGGGGACGATTGACTCAGAATTATTTGGACATGAAAAGGGCTCATTTACTGGAGCTGTGGAATCTAGAAAAGGTTATTTTGAGGTAACAGATGGAGGAACCATATTTTTAGATGAAATTGCTGAGATGCCTTTAGGCACTCAGGCTAGATTATTGAGGGTTTTAGAAAATGGGGAATTCATAAAGGTTGGATCTTCCAAGGTTCAAAGGACAAATGTCCGAGTGGTAGCTGCTACCCATGTAAATTTATTAGAGGCAATAGAAAAAGGTAAGTTTAGAGAAGATTTATATTATAGACTTGCTACCGTCCCTATTTATGTTCCTGCCTTGAGGGAAAGAGGTACTGACATTGAATTATTATTTCGAAAATTTACCACTGATTTTTCTGAATTACACCATACCAGGCCTATCCAATTAACAGAGGATGCCAAAGATTTATTAATCCAACAACGTTTTCCCGGCAATATTCGTCAATTAAAAAATTTAGCGGAACAGATTTCTGTTTTAGAAGTTGGAGAAAGGATTTTGGATTCTGAGAGATTAAAATATTATTTAGATTTTAACGAACCCAATAAATCTTCTATGGTTAAATCATCAGAATTTAAATCAAGTGAAGAATCATTTTCAGAGAGGGATATATTATACAAGGTATTATTTGATTTAAGAAAGGATTTAACAGACGTTAAAAAGTTTATGTATAATTTTATTAAATCTAATGCAAATGATATAAATTGGGATAAAAATCAGGATTTAGAAATATTTTCAGATATAGTTGAGGAAGGGAAAAATGGGATTCCAAATTTACTTCCAGAATCTTCTAAAAAACAGGAAGAAACTGAATGGAAAATCAATACAGAGCCCAACCATTCATTAAATGATGTAGAAGATTTTGAAGCAGAGGAAGTGGAGAATTATGCTGAAGATATTACGCTATCATTAGATAAGCAGGAAAAGGATTTAATTATTCGGGCTTTAAAAAAGAACAATAATAAACGTAAATATGCTGCACAAGATTTAGGGATTAGTGAAAGAACCTTATATAGAAAGATTAAACAATATGATCTTGAAGATTTATAAAAAACTTCTAGTAGTTTTCAGCTTTTTAGCTTTAACCTATTCTATGACAGCCTGTTATAGTTTCAAAGGTGCGAGTTTGCCAGCTGAAATTAAAACAATACAGATAAATAACTTTAGGAATTCAGCTGCGGGTGGTCCACCAAATTTAACTTTGACCTGTAATGAAAAAATAAAGGAGTATTTTCAAAGAAATACAAGCTTAAAAATAACAGTTGAAAAACCAGATTTATTATTAGATGGAAATATTGTAAGATACGACCTTACACCAGTAGCTCCTACTTCTGATGATAAAGCTGGATTAAATAGATTAACCTTAACGATTGAATTTGAATTAAAAAATAATTTCAAAGATGAGGAAAGTTTTGTTCAGGAATTTTCATTTTATCAGGATTTTCCACAGAATCAAACTTTGGCAGACGTAGAAGATGATTTAATTCCAAAATTATTGGATCAAATAACATTAGATTTGTTTAATAAAATAGCTGGGGATTGGTAAATTTATGAATAAAGCAAAGGACTTGTGGTTATTATTAAAGAAATTGGATCGTAAGGATGCAGTAGACAATAATGTATTTGCCAAAGAAAAGAAGCTTTATCCTTATTTTTATTTATTAAATTGGTTTGGGGATGAAGGAAGAGAATTAAAACGTAAGACTTCTTTAAAAACTAGAAATAGAATTCAGTTTTATCATTCTATTAAGGATGCTCCAAGTTATGCAAATGAGCAGATAGAAAAGCCTATTTCAAATACGGAGGTTATTGATTTATTCTTAAAAAATTTACCCTCAATATCTCGTCCAAATCGAAATCTGGAAGGGGAAATAGTGGATTTATCTTCCATTGATGAGGAACAATTTGAATATCCTGTTTCTGAAACATTTGCAAAAATTTTAGAAAAGCAAGAAAAAATTTCAGAGGCAATTGAAATTTATCATAAATTAATTTTGAAAATGCCTGAAAAAAAGGTTTACTTTGCATCTCATATTGAATTTTTAAAAAATAAATTAAAATAATTATATAAAATGTTTGCATTCATTATTACCCTGTTAATTATTCTTTCGGTTCTTTTAATCGTTTTAATCCTTATTCAAAATCCTAAAGGAGGCGGTTTAAGCGGGGAATTTTCGTCTAGTAGTGCGGGACAAATGTTTGGTGTAGCAAAAACAACTGATATAGTTGAGAAATTAACTTGGGGATTTTCAATAGGA
Source organism: uncultured Cytophagales bacterium (assembly GCA_964626405.1). Taxonomy (GTDB): domain Bacteria; phylum Bacteroidota; class Bacteroidia; order Cytophagales; family Spirosomataceae; genus CAZVFE01. The sequence continues at coordinate 9,199 of CAZVFE010000006.1, forward strand.
ATCATGGTATTAGTATTAGTATCTGGATTTACTATTTCAAATGCAGATCAAGGAATTGAGCCTATTACTATTCAAGAATCCAGTGCTCCGACAGTTCCAGTAGCACCAGCGCCAATTAGTACTGCTCCAGCTGCAGCGCCTGCTCCTATCGAGACTGCACCAGCTGAATAATTAAAATCTGACATTTTTTCAGTAGCCAAACCTTGGCATATTAATTGCATTGTATTAGGCATATTGTCTAATATTAAAATTGTTTTATCATTTAAATTATACCAACTATGTCAAAACTTAAAATTCAACCTTTAGCAGATAGAGTTGTTGTTGAACCTGCTGCTGCAGAAGAAAAAACGGCCTCTGGAATTATTATACCAGATACAGCAAAGGAAAAACCACAGAGAGGAACTATTGTAGCTGTAGGAAATGGCAAAAAAGATGAGCCTATTACAGTAAAAGTAGGAGACTCTGTATTATATGGTAAGTATTCTGGAACAGAAATTACCATTGAAGGTCAGGATTATTTAATCATGCGTGAGGCTGACATTTTTGCAATTATTTAAGTAAAACCTAAAAAAAGAGAAAGAAAATGGCTAAAGAATTATTATTCGACGCTGAAGCGAGAGAAAAAATGAAAAAGGGTGTAGATACCCTTGCAAATGCAGTAAAAGTAACATTAGGTCCAAAAGGAAGAAATGTTATCATTGATAAGAAATTTGGTTCACCTTCAATTACAAAAGATGGTGTTTCAGTTGCAAAAGAAATTGATTTAGAGGACCAGGTAGAAAATATGGGTGCTCAATTAGTTAAAGAAGTTGCATCTAAAACTGCTGATCAAGCAGGTGATGGTACAACTACTGCTACTGTTTTAGCACAAGCTATTTATGGTATTGGTTCTAAGAATGTGGCTGCAGGTGCAAATCCAATGGATTTAAAGAAGGGAATTGATATCGCTGTACAAGCAGTTGTTAAGAATTTACAAGATCAATCCAAGCCAATTGAAACGAACAATGAAATTGCACAAGTTGCTACTATTTCTGCGAATAATGATGCTGAAATTGGAGAAATGATTTCTGCTGCAATGGATAAAGTAGGAAAAGAAGGTGTAATCACTGTTGAAGAAGCAAGAGGAACAGAAACAGAAGTAAAAACTGTGGAAGGAATGCAATTTGATAGAGGTTATTTATCTCCTTATTTTGTTACGAATACTGAAAAGATGGAAGTTGAATTCGACAAACCTTTCATTTTGATTTCTGAAAAGAAGGTTTCAAATATGAAGGAATTACTTCCTGTATTAGAAGGTGTTGCTCAAACTGGTCGTCCTTTATTAATCATTGCTGAGGATGTTGATGGGGAAGCTTTGGCTACTTTAATCGTAAACAAAATCAAAGGTGCATTAAAAGTTGCTGCTGTTAAAGCTCCTGGATTTGGAGATAGAAGAAAAGCAATGTTAGAGGATATTGCAATCTTAACTGGAGGAACAGTTATTTCAGAGGATAGAGGATTTAAATTAGAGAATGCTACTATTGAATATTTAGGACAAGCAGAAAAGATTTCTGTAGACAAAGATAATACTACAATTATTAATGGTGCAGGTTCTCAGGATGATATTCAAAATAGAGTAAATCAAATAAAATCTCAGATTGAAAATACTACATCTGATTACGATAGAGAGAAATTACAAGAGCGTTTAGCTAAATTAGCTGGTGGTGTTGCAATTTTATATATCGGAGCAGCTACTGAGGTAGAAATGAAAGAGAAAAAAGACCGTGTAGACGATGCTTTACATGCTACAAGAGCAGCCGTGGAAGAAGGAATTATTGCTGGTGGTGGTGTTGCTTTAATTAGAGCTATCGCTTCATTAGATAATTTAAAAGGTTCTAACGAAGATCAGACTACAGGTATTAATATTATTCGTCAGGCAATTGAATCTCCATTAAGAACTATCGTTTCTAATGCGGGAGGAGAAGGATCTGTAGTAATCAATGCTGTTAAGGCAGGAAAAGATGATTATGGATACAATGCTCGTGAAGACAAATATGAGAATTTAATTAAAGCAGGTATTATTGACCCTACCAAGGTAACTCGTTTGGCTTTAGAAAATGCTGCTTCTATCGCAGGATTATTATTAACAACTGAATGTGTTATTTCTGAAAAACCTTCTGCTGAACCAGCAATGCCAGCAGGTGGTGGACATGGAATGGGTGGAATGATGTAATAATTATTCAATTATTATTCATAAAGTCAAAAAATCTCCTCAATTTTGAGGAGATTTTTATTTTATATGAACTCCAATTTAAAAAGCCGTTTTGCAATTAATATTTTATTCTTTATTTGTGGAACAAATTTTGCCACTTGGGCAACAAGAATTCCAGACTATAAAGAAAACCTGCAAATATCAGATGGAGAATTAGGTACAATTTTAGTGGGTCTACCCATTGGATCAATTATTTCCTTGCCAATAGCCGGAAAACTCATTTCACATTTCAATTCAAAGAAAATAAGTTTATTTGCTATATTTCTCTATATTCTAATTCTTCCTCTAATTTCAATTATTCATCATCCAATATTGTTATTTTTCGGGTTATTTGGCTTTGGTATGGCAGGAGACATCCTAAATATTTCTATGAATACCCAAGTAATTGCCTTAGAAGAAAGATTGAATAAAATAATTATGTCTAGCTTTCATGCCGTATTTTCTTTCGGATTAATGTTTGGATCGCTTTTGGGTGGAGCAATCAATAAGAGTTTAAGTATTCAGGAACATTTCTTATTAATTACTGGAATTAACGTTATTTCAATTTTCTTTTTTTATAAACATCTCCTACCCGACCCTACTCATCAATCCGATTCAAATGGAAAACTAAATATTTTAAAATTCCCTAAAAAATTAATCATCCTTTCTTTGATTGCCCTTTGTGGAATGCTAAGTGAGGGTGCTATGGCAGATTGGATTCCATTATATTTCAAAGAATATGTATTGGATAATCCCTATAACTATACCATTGGATTTACATCTTTCGGAATTGCAATGGTGATAGGAAGGTTATTAGGAGATTGGGCTTCAAACAAATATGGCTCAAAAAATATATTAAATTTTGCAGGTTTGTCCATTACTATTGGAATGTTAATCAATTTATTATTTTCAATTTACTGGATAAAAGTAATTGGCTGCTTCATTATTGGAATAGGAATTTCAACTATCGTTCCTTTGGTGTATTCAGCTGCAGGAAAAACTAAGGAAATTTCACCTTCAATTGCTATAGCGGGGGTTTCTACCATTGCTTATGCTGGTTTTTTAATGGGCCCTCCCCTAATTGGTTTTCTTTCTGAATTTATCAACCTACCCAAGGCTCTAGGGTTAATTGCTATTTTGGGATTTATTTCCACTATTATTTCATTTAATAGTCGTTCAATACCAAATAAAAATTCATAAATTAAATTTATTTATTGATTAATATTGCCTATTTTAGAAAGTTAATTCTGAAAACTATTTAATCAATGAATAAAAATGTTGTTTTTTGGTCCATTACAGTAGGTCTTGGTGGATTATTATTTGGTATGGATACTGCTGTAATTTCTGGAGCAGAAAAAACAATCCAAAATTTATGGAATTTAGATAATTTAACTCATGGACTAGCTGTTGCAATAGCATTATATGGAACCGTAATTGGTGCTGCAATTGGAGGTATACCTGCTGACACTTTCGGAAGAAAACCTACTCTAATGGTGATTGGAATCAGTTTTTTTCTTTCAGCAATAGGTACTGCAATTGCATCAAATGTGGAAATGTTTATGTTATTCAGATTTTTGGGAGGTTTAGGAATTGGGGCCTCTTCTGTAGTTGCTCCTGTTTATATTTCAGAAATAGCACCTGCTAAACATCGTGGAAAATTGGTAATTTCTTTTCAATTAAATATCGTATTTGGTATACTTTTAGCCTATATTTCAAATTATTTAATTCAAGGCTTGGAAAATGATTGGAGATGGATGTTGGCAGTTGTAGCCTTACCTTCACTTTTATTTTCTGTTTTAATCTATTTTACACCAGAAACACCTTATTTTCTATTATTAAAAAGAAATAACCAACAGGAAGCAGAAAGGGTACTTCAATTAGCTGACGACTCAAATCCGAAGGAGTCAATTGAAAGAATTATGAGTTCAGTTAAGAATCAGAGCAGCCAAGTAAAAGAGGCTTTGTTTTCAAGTAAATATACCAAACCCATTTTCCTGGCATTTTTAATTGCCTTCTTTAACCAAATGTCTGGAATTAATGCCGTAATCTATTTTGCACCAAGAATATACGAGCTTACAGGTCTTGCAACAAAAGGAGCATTTTTAGCAACAGCAGGTATTGGTATAGCAAATTTAATTTTTACCATGTTGGGTTGGTACCTAATTGATAGATTTGGTAGAAAAAAATTAATGCTAATTGGATCAATTGGCTATTTGTTTTCTTTAGGACATATCGCTTATTCCTTTCATACCCAAAACTATCAATATGTACCCCATTTAATATTTATGTTTATTGGAGCACATGCAATTGGTCAGGGCTCAGTTATTTGGGTATTTATTTCAGAGATTTTCCCTAGTTCTGTTCGAGCAAAAGGGATGACATTGGGTTCACTTACACATTGGGTATTTGCTGCTCTTATTGCTAATTTTTTTCCATTTTTTACAGAAATATTCGGTGGTGAAACAATTTTTGGATTTTTTACGTTCATGATGTTATTACAATTAGTATTTGTAATTTTTATGATGCCTGAAACCAAAGGAAGCAGTTTAGAAGATTTAGAAAAACAAATTGTAGGACATTAATTCATTCCAAAATATGATACAATACGATCCTGAATCAAATAGACCAAAATATCTTCAATTAATTGATGGGATTATTGATGCCATCGATAAAGGAGAGTTTGAAAGAGGACAACAATTACCTTCCATAAACCAAATTGCACATGAGTTTGGAATGGCAAGAATGACTGTAACTAAGGCTTATGATGAATTGAAGGAAAGGGGCCTAATTACTTCTCACCATGGAAAAGGTTTTTATGTAACAAGTACCGATACTAAATCTAATATGCATGTATTCATATTAATGGATGCATTAACTCCTTATAAAGAAATTTTACTTGAAAATATCCTACAAACCCTAGGTAAAGGAATTTCCTATAATTTATTTTTTCATTATCATGATATTAGACTATTTGAGAGCTTAATAAATGATAATTTAGGTCGATATAATCATTATATAGTACTTCCACATTTTAATATTTCTGTTTCAAAGATTGTTTCAAAAATACCAAAGGATAAATTATTAATTCTTGATATTGATATCAAAGAATTTGGAGATGATTATAGTATTTTATATCAGAATTTTGAGAAAAATATTTATGACGGTCTGAATCAATCAGTGGATAAATTAAAAAAATATGAAAAAATCAATTTAATTTTATCCAGAAAGTCCTTCCAATATACTCCAAATGGTATTATTAATGGTTTCCAAACTTTTTGTAAAGATCAAAATATGGAATCCAATATTATTGCAGATTTGGATGAAAAAGAACAATTAGAAAAGAACCAAGCCTATATTGTATTTAGAGAATTTGACTTGATAAAAATCATTAATTTCATCAATAATTATAAATGGAAAGTAGGAAAAGACATTGGAATTATTTCCTATGATGATACACCACTTAAGGAAATAATCTCGGAAGGAATATCTGTAATTTCGAATGATTTTGCCTTAATGGGTAAAAGAGCTGGGGAAATGATTTTAAATAAAGAAAAAGGGAAATTTGCAAATCAATGCTATTTTTTAGATAGAGGTTCCTTATAAGTCTTTGTGGACATTTACCCATTCATAATCTAATTTTACATCATATTTTTTATAAAACTCAATAGCTTTATCATTCCAATCTAATACTTGCCACATCATTCCTGTACAGTTTTTTGCTTTCCCTTCTTCAATGGCCTTCTCTAATAATAGTTTACCAATACCCATTCCACGAAATTCTTCTTCAATATAAATATCTTCTAAATATAATCTCTTTCCTTTCCATGTTGAAAAACGATAATACCAAAGAGAAAATCCAGCAATTTTATCATCTACAAAAGCCAAATTTGATTCAAAAAGTGGATTTTCATTCATAAATCCATTTTCAATATAATCCTCCTCAGTAACAGTAACTTCCTGTGGAGCCCTTTCAAATAAGGCTAATTTCTTAACCAAAGCAATGATTGTTGGGATATCAGATTTCTCTGCCTTTCGAATCTTAATATTCATAATTTATAAACTTCTTAATTTTTCTAATAAATTCTTCATATCCTCAGGAAATTCTGTTTCAAATTTAATCCTTTCCTTTGTTTTTGGATGAATAATTTCTAAACTCTGAGCATGTAAGGCTTGTCGAGGGCAAATATCCAATAAATTTTTAACTAAAGCTTTAAAATTAGCAATTGGACTTATGTACCGAATTTTATCACCTCCATAAGCAGAATCTGAAAATATTGGATGCTGGATGGAAGAAGCATGGGCTCTAATTTGGTGTGTTCTTCCTGTTTCTAAATTGAATTTCACTAAAGAACAAAAACCAAAATCCTCCACTACTTCATAATGGGTGATAGCAATTTTTCCATGTTCTGAATCCTCAGGATACATGATCATAACTTTTCTATCCTTGGGTGAACGCGTAATCTTTCCTACCAATTTACCTTTGGGTTCTTTTGGAACACCCCATAAAACAGCATAATAGGTTCTTTCAATACTATGTTCAAAAAATTGATTTCCTAAAAAGGATAAAGAAAATTCATTTTTTGCAATTACTAAAATTCCAGAAGTATCTTTATCAATTCGATGAACCAAACCCGGACGTATTTCTCCATTTGAATTTGGTAATTGATTACAATGATGAAGTAAGCCATTTACTAAAGTACCATTCCAATTACCATGAGCAGGATGGACAACCATACCAGCAGGTTTATTTACAAAAATAATATCCTCATCTTCATAAATTATATCTAATTCCATTTCCTCAGGATAAACCTCTTTATCCCTAGGAGGTTCCGAAAAAGAAATTGAAATTTCATCAAAAGGTTTAACCTTATAATTCGCCTTAAAAACCTTAATATTATTGACCTTAACAGAACCAGCTTCAATTCCTGCTTGAATCTTATTCCTACTTGCATTAGAAATTTTTAATTGCAAATATTTGTCAATTCTTAATAATTGTTGACCTTTGTCAACAATAAACTCATGATGGACAAATAATTCTTCTTCCTCTTCTTCAATAAATTCGTTTTCTGAAGACATTTTATGAATAGTTTAGATTTAAATATACCTTCTCCCCTTGAAGAATTAATTGATCCAATTATTTCTGAAAAGGAAGTATCTGTATTTATAAAAAGAGATGATTTAATTCATCCTTATATTACAGGAAATAAATGGCGCAAATTAAAAAAATATATCCAATTATTCGAAGAATCACCTAAAAAAGGGATAATAAGTTTTGGAGGAGCATATTCAAATCACCTGATGGCTTTGGCATTTGTTGGAAATCTTCTTCATATTCCTACCATCGGAATCATTAGGGGAAATGAATTAAATAAGGATTCCAATCTACAATTGAAATTGATAGATTCTTTGGGTATGAAATTAATATTTATTTCCAGAGAAGATTATAGGAAAAAGATAATACCTAATACCATAGAAATACAGGATTATATGATAATACCTGAAGGAGGATATTCAAAGGAAGGTGTTGATTCAATAGAGGAATTAGCCAAAGAATTGGGGAAGGAAAATCCTAGCCATATTATTACAGCAATTGGAACGGGAACTACAGCAATTGGCTTAGCTAAATTTTTATCTTGTAAAATTATTGGAATATTAAGTTTAAAAAATAGTGATGAAATAAGGCAAAATGAACTGGATCAATTAGGAGAGAATAAAATTCAACTATTTAGTGAATATAGTGAACGGTCCTATGGAAAAACAGATTTTAAAATAAATGATTTTTCAATAAAATTTTCTGAAGAAAAAAAAATACCCGTGGAAAAAATTTACACGGGTAAGATGTTTTATGCTTTATTAGATTTAATCAAGAAAGATTATTTCCCTAAAGGATCTAAAATAATTGCACTTCATACAGGAGGGGTCTATCCTACTGAACCTTCCAAAGAAATAGCTAATAATTTTTGAGCTTCTACAGCAAATTCCATCGGTAATTGATTCAATACCTCTTTGGCATATCCATTTACAATTAAAGCAATGGCTGATTCCGTATCAATTCCTCTTTGATTACAATAGAATAATTGGTCTTCTCCAATTTTAGATGTTGTGGCTTCATGCTCCACAGAGGCTGAATTATTTTTTACCTCTAAATAAGGAAAAGTATGCGCGCCACATTTATCACCTAATAAAAGGCTATCACATTGACTAAAGTTCTTTGCTTTATCAGCCTTTTTTGCCACCTGCACTAGTCCGCGATAAGAATTTTGTGAAAAACCAGCAGATATACCCTTGGAAACAATTCTAGATTTAGTATTTTTTCCTAAATGAATCATTTTAGTCCCTGTATCAGCCTGTTGGAAATTATTCGTAACAGCAACAGAATAAAATTCGCCAATAGAATTATCCCCTTTTAAAATAACAGATGGATATTTCCATGTAACCGCAGAACCTGTCTCAACTTGGGTCCAGGATAATTTTGCATTATCTCCATTACATAAACCACGTTTAGTAACAAAATTATAAACTCCACCTTTTCCTTCTTTATCTCCAGGATACCAATTCTGTACGGTTGAATATTTTACTTCAGCACCAGAATGAACAAATATCTCTACAACTGCAGCATGCAATTGATTTTCATCTCTTTGTGGTGCAGTACAACCTTCTAAATAAGAAACATAAGAATCCTCCTCTGCAATGATTAATGTTCTTTCAAATTGTCCGGTACCTGAAGCATTAATTCTAAAATAGGTAGAAAGTTCCATTGGACATCTAACCCCTTTTGGAATATAACAAAAGGAACCATCAGAAAAAACTGCAGAGTTAAGGGCAGAAAAGAAGTTATCTTTAACAGGAACAACTGAGCCCAAATATTTTTTAACTAATTCCGGATGTTCTTGAATAGCCTCCGAAATGGAACAAAAAATAATTCCTTTTTCGGCTAAAGTCTTTTTAAAGGTTGTTGCAACAGAAACAGAATCAATTACTGCATCAACTGCAACATTGGCTAATCTTTTTTGCTCATCTAGTGAAATTCCTAAACGATCAAAAGTCTTTTTAACTTCTGGATCTAAATCGTCTAAGGATTCTAATTTTTTAACCTGCTTGGGAGCAGAGTAATATTTTAATTTTTGATAATCAGAAGGAACATAATGGACATTAGGCCATTTTGGCTCTTGCATCTCTTTCCATTGTCTGAAGGCATTTAACCTCCATTCATACATCCATTCCGGTTCATTCTTTTTAATTGAAATAAAACGTATGATTTCTTCATCTAAACCTACAGGAGCTTCATCTACTTCAAAATAGGATTCAAATCCATATTTATAATCAGATTCTGTTACTTCCCTTAAAATCTCGTCTACTTGTTCTGGCATAAATGTGTTTATTTACAATTTTACTACAAATTTAATAATAAAATTGTTTCGTTCGACATATTATTTAGAACCAATATAAATAAAGCGATTTTTTTTTAAACTTGAACTAAAATTAATTGATAGGGACATTACGAATAAGGGATTCTTCTAAGGAAATAAAGGTTTCAGTACGTTGAATACCTGAAACTTTTTGAATTTTATCATTTAGAACTTCCTTTAGATGATCTGTATCTCGACAAATTATTTTGGCAAATATTGAATATGAGCCTGTGGTATAATGAATATTTACAACTTCGGGGATAGATTGTAAATCCTTGGCAACATCGGAATATAAGCTTGATTTATCTAGATATATTCCTAGAAATGCGGTGATATCCCAACCTAAAGAAGGATAATTAATCAAAAGTTGGGAACCTTTTACTACGCCCAAACTTTCCATTTTTTTCATTCTAACATGAACGGTACCACCAGAAACATTCAGTTCTTTTCCTATTTCCGAGAAGGGCATATTGGCATCTTTTACCAATAATTCAAGGATTTGATAATCTAAAGAATCTAATTCAATCGCCTTTTTCATTTTAAATTTTTTATAAAAATGAATATTTTTTTTAATTTTTTCTAAAAATTTTTAATTTTTTTTGAAATAATTTGAAAAATATGAAATTCTATTATATATTTGCATCGTAATAATTAAAAGTAATTATTCGGTCTATACTGTAGGATGATGAAATTGGCAGACGTGCCCTCCTGTCTCGGGGGTGGTGATAAGGGATAAACACGACATAACGGGTTGACCACTGTATTAATCTGTGTCGCGGCTAACTGCACTTTGGAGGTTCGAATCCTTCTCCTACAGCTCTTTATATTATTAAAGAAAATTTTTAGTTTGTTGATGAAGTGTGATTAAAAACAGCTTTAATTTAAAGCTGTTTTTTTTTGCACAATATTTAAGTATATTTAAGTATTTTTCAATCTAAAAATTAAATAATATGTCATTACGATTAGGAGATATTGCTCCAGACTTTTCCGCCGAAACAACACAAGGATCAATCAATTTTCATGAATGGATAGGTGATTCTTGGGCTTTATTGTTTTCTCATCCAGCAGATTTTACTCCAGTTTGTACTACAGAATTAGGAAAAACAGCCTTATTAAATGGTGAATTTCAAAAAAGAAATGTAAAACCTATAGCTGTTTCAGTAGATGACTTGGATTCTCATAATAAATGGATTCCCGATATCGAAGAGGTAAATAATGTAAGCATGAATTTTCCAATTATTGCAGATGAAGGAAGAAAAGTAGCAACATTATATGACATGATTCATCCTAATGCCTCAGAAAAGGCAACTGTTCGTTCTGTATTTATTATTGGTCCAGACAAAAAAATTAAATTAACACTTACATATCCTGCTTCTACTGGAAGAAATTTTACTGAAATATTAAGAGTAATTGATTCATTGCAATTAACAGCAAATTATTCTGTAGCCACGCCAGCGGATTGGGTGGATGGTCAGGATGTTATTATTACCCCAAATATTACCAATGAACAGGCAAAGGATAAGTTTCCAAAAGGTTTTACAGAAGTCAAACCTTATTTAAGAAAAACACCTCAGCCAAATAAATAGATTTTAATCATAAAAAATAATCAAGGGTTAATTTAAAAATTCTATGGAATATTTGAATTAACCCTTATTTTTGTGATAAATTAAATCAAAATATGTTACCAACAATTGACTTTACAAAAACCCAAGCGTTTTCTAGCTTACAAAACGATTTCAATAGATTAAGTAAAATTTCAATTCCAGAATTATTTAAATCCGAAAATGATCGATTTAATAAATATGGAGTTGAATTCAACAATATTCATTTAGATTATTCCAAAAATATCATTGATCAAAATTGTTTTGAGAATTTAATTAAATTAGCAAAGGAATGTGGACTAGAAGCAGCTATCGAAGCGCAGTTTAAAGGCGAAAAAATAAATCAAACAGAGGGAAGAGCGGTATTGCATACAGCTTTAAGAAAACCTTCTCATTCAAGTTTTCATTTAGAGGGCGAAGATATTATTCAAAATATTTCAGCAGTGAAGGAGAAAATGAGAGCCTTTTCTGATGCTGTAATTGATGGAAAATGGTTAGGAGCAACAGGAAAAAAGATTACTGATATAGTAAATATTGGAATTGGTGGATCAGATTTAGGTCCGGTTATGGTAACTGAGGCATTAAAACCTTATTCAAATCATCTGAAATTACATTTTGTTTCTAATGTAGACGGTACACATATTGTTGAAACTTTAAAGTATTGTGAACCTGAAACTACTTTATTTTTAATTGCTTCGAAAACCTTTACAACGCAAGAAACAATGGCAAATGCCTTTTCTGCAAGGGAATGGTTAACAAAATCCTTAAATCAAGAAGATGCCGTAGAAAAACATTTTGTTGCAATTTCTACAAATTCTGAAAAAGTTAAGGAATTTGGGATTAATCAGGCAAATATGTTTGAATTTTGGGACTGGGTTGGAGGTAGATATTCCTTATGGTCTGCCATTGGTTTATCAATTGCGCTTGGAATAGGTTATAAGAATTATGAACTATTATTGGAAGGAGCTTTTGAAATGGATCAGCATTTTGAAAATACTGATTTCAGCTCAAATATGCCTGTAATAATCGGCTTATTAGGAATTTGGTACAATAATTTCTTTGGAGCACATTCTCATGCAATTTTACCCTACGATCAATATATGCATAGATTTGCAGCCTATTTCCAACAAGGAGATATGGAATCAAATGGTAAATCAATAGACCGAAATGGAAATAGAGTAGATTATGCTACGGGACCAATTATATGGGGAGAACCGGGGACAAATGGTCAGCATGCATTTTATCAATTAATTCATCAAGGTACACAGATGATTCCAGCTGATTTTATTGCTCCTGCAATTTCTCATAATCCAATCGGGGATCATCATAAAATGCTATTGAGTAATTTCTTTGCACAAACAGAAGCTTTAATGAATGGTAAAAGCTTAGAGGTTGTCATTAATGAATTAAAGGAAAAAGGATTATCTCAGCAAGAAATTAATAAATTGGCTCCATTCAAAGTATTTGAAGGCAACAAACCAACAAATTCAATATTGATTAAAAAATTAGATCCGAAGACATTGGGTTCTTTAATCGCCATGTATGAACATAAAATATTTGTTCAAGGGGTTATATGGAATATTTTCTCCTATGATCAATGGGGTGTTGAATTAGGCAAACAATTGGCAAATTCGATTTATCCTGAATTATCTGGAGACGAAAAAGTTAATAGCCATGATTCATCAACGAATGGCTTAATCAATTTGTACAAAAATTGGAGATAGTAGGTAATTAAAGATTTATTCCTAGAATTTTAAAGTAAAAATATTTTAAATTCTAGGAATTTATTTTTTTAATTCCTTAGAACCTGGATAGTATCTTCAAGAGAAATCAATTCTTGAGTTCCAGAATTCATATTTTTTAAATTTATTTTATTCGAAATTATTTCCTCCTCTCCTATTACAGCCACATATGGAATATTTCGTTTGTTCGCAAAATCAAAAGATTTCTTAATTTTTACAATGTCAGGATAAATTTCTGCCTTAATTCCATTTTGCCGTAATTGATTGACGTATTTAACAGCCAATTTTTGTCCTTTTTCATCAAAATACGTAAATAATATTTGCGAATTTGTTTTAGGAAGATCTTGAAATAAATTAAGAATTTCCATAACATCTAGAATTCTTTCTATACCAAATGATATACCCACACCAGACATATCTGGAAATCCGAACATTGTTGTAAGATTATCATATCTTCCCCCACCTACAATAGAAGGAAAATCAATATCTGCCGGTTTACCTTCATAAATCAAACCAGTATAATACGATAATCCTCTTGCTAATTTAATATCAAATATAATATTTGAATTATCTCTAAGGTTTAAATCAAGATTAGTTAGGATATTTCTAACCTCTGCAATCCCTTCTAAACCAATAGAAGAAGAGCTTAAAAATCCTTCTAAATAATCACATTTTTCAAGGTTTGTACCCCTAAAATCTAAAATTTCTTTTAATGAATTATTGGAAGATTCCGAATAACCAGCAGAAATTAATTCCTCGTTTACCTTGTCCCAGCCTATTTTATCTAATTTATCAAGGGTTGCAGCGAATAGACCAAAATTATTAAGGTAACCTAAAACTTCAGAAATACCAGTAAGTATTTTTCTTGAATTAATAAACAAATTGGCTTTAAAACCCAAATCTGAGAACACAGATTGAAATAAAGAAATAAGTTCTACTTCATTAATTAAAGAATTTGAACCTACAATATCAGCATCACATTGATAGAATTCTCTATATCGCCCTTTTTGTGGACGATCTGCTCTCCATACAGGTTGAATTTGATATCTTTTAAAAGGAAAAACTAATTCATTACGATTCATTGCGACAAACCGAGCAAAGGGTATTGTCAAATCATATCTCAAGCCCTTTTCGGACACTTTAGTAATCAGTTTTTCAGGAGAAAGAACCAAATCGTCTGATTTGATATCTTTTTTAAAATCCCCTGAATTTAAAATTTTAAAAAGTAATTGATCTCCTTCTTCCCCATATTTTCCCATCAAAACGTTTAGATTTTCAATGGCTGGGGTTTCAATATTTTCAAAACCGAATTGAATAAAATTCTTTTTGATTATGTCGAATACATAATTTCTACGAACCATTGTTTGTGGTCCGAAATCTCTAGTTCCTCTTGCGTTATTCGGTTTTTGCATTTTCAACAATTAAAATGCAAAATTACGTTTTTCTTTGGTTATGGCAAAGGATTAAAATCTAATCTTAAGGAATCCAGTTCCTGTTCTAAAAGTTTATAATTTAAATCAGCCTTTGATTTTGAATTTAATTGATACCGTAGATTATCGCATGAACGAATAAATAAAGTATAACGCGCTTGGTAGTCTTGAACCATTTTCCTTTCCTGATCAATAAAAGTTAAATTCAAAGAATCCGTTATTTTATTCATTTCACTAACAAAATTTCCAATGAAATTGTATGAATTTATTAATAATTGATCTTTCGGAATAGTTTCTTTTTGACTTTCTAAGGCTTTAAAATATTTGAGACGAACTTGAAAAACAGATTCTTTTCTTTTTTTATCATAGAATTCATGAATAGATTTTAATTTTAAATCATAAAGATTTTCGGCTTCTTTCTGAATAAAAACCAAAGGTTTTTCATTGATGGGGATTGTACGTGCACAGGAATAGAACAAGGAGGTAATAAAAAATAAATAAAGAGATATTTTTTTCATGGTTAGATAATTAATTTACAAATTTAATATTTTTTCTTGAAGTTTTTTTTTTGAACAAAAAAATTAATACCTTTGCACTTTCAAAAATTAAATAATTATGGCAGTTACAAGATTAAAAAGAAAAGATAGAAGAAATAAAGCGGTAGCAAACAATAGAACTGCTGCCATTAAGCGTTTGCTTCAGCGTCCTGAAATCAGAAAAGTAGACATTGAAGAAATTAAAAAATCATTTGCTAAATAATTGATTTTTAAAAAAAATATATAGCCGACTGAATCAGTCGGCTTTTTTTTTGCCTAAATTTTTCTAAATTTATGAATCTATAAAATTTAAAATTATTAAAATGAAAATTACAAACTTTTTATTCGCCTCAGGATTCGTATTATTTGGTTTTGGATCTTTTGCTCAGGATAATGTTGCATCTGTTATTACCCCAAATCCTACCGACCCAAAAGAAACAGAATTTTGGGATCCAGAAGTTCGAGTGGTTACTCCAGGTTCAGTACCTTCAGACGCAATTGTTTTATTTGACGGAAAAAATTTAGATGAATGGGTTTCAGTAATTACCGGTGAACCTGCAGCTTGGACTGTTGCAGATGGTGCCATGACTGTGAAGAAGGGAACTGGAATGATTATGACTAAGAAAAAATTTAATAGTTTTCAATTACATATTGAGTGGAGAAGTCCAATTGAACCTGAAACTTTAAAGGGACAAGGTAAAGGAAATTCAGGAATATTTTTACAAGGACTATATGAGGTTCAAGTACTAAATTCTTATCAAAACAGAACCTATAGAAACGGACAGGCTGGATCTATTTATAAGCAATCTGCTCCATTGGTGAATGCTACTTCAAAAATGGGTGATTGGAATACGTATGATATAATTTATACTGCTCCAACATTCACTGAAAATGGGGGAATCAACACATTTGGATATGTAACGGTTATTCATAATGGTGTTGTAGTACAGAATCATACAAGAATTCAAGGAACTACTCCATACATCGGACAACCAAAGAATCCGGTACATGGTGCAGGTCCAATTGCTTTACAAGATCATGGGAATTTAGTTTCTTTCAGAAATATTTGGATCAGAGAAATGTAACCAATAATTTATTCAATAAACTATGAGATATCAGCCTTTAAGTTCTGACTTATATATAAAAAATAGAAAGAAATTAGTTGAACAATTGCCCAAAAATTCCATGGCAATAATTTCATCCAATGATATTATGCCTACCAATGCGGATGGAACAATGGGATTTCAACAACAATCTGATTTATTGTATTTATCTGGATTGGACCAAGAGGAAACAATTTTAGTTCTATTTCCCGATTCTCCTATACCAGCTTATCGGGAAATAGCTTTTCTTAGAGAAACATCTGAATTAATTGCTATTTGGGAAGGTGAGAAACTTACCAAAGAACGAGCAAGAGAAATATCGGGGATTCAAACAATCCTTTGGAATGATCAATTTGATGCCATTCTGAAAACAATCATTTTTGAAGCTGAAAATATTTTCTTAATTGGAAATGAGCATATTCGAAATGAGTCCAAGGTTCAAACTCAAAATGACCGTTTAATACTTAAATTAAAGGATCAGTATCCTTTACACCAATTTCAACGTTTAGCTCCTATTCTTAATCAACTAAGGATGATTAAAGAAAAAGAGGAAATTAAACAAATGCAAAAAGCATGTGATATTACGGAAGCTGCATTCAAAAAAGTTTTAAAATTGATTAAGCCAGGAATTATGGAATATCAAATTGAAGCTGAACTGATTCGTGAAATGTTGTATCATGGCTCAAAAGGTTTTGCCTACACCCCTATTATTGCATCAGGGGGGAATGCTTGTGTTCTCCATTATATTACCAATCACATGGCCTGCAAGGATGGGGATTTAATTCTAATGGATGTAGCAGCTGAATATGGCAATTACAATTCTGATTTAACTAGAACCGTCCCTGTGAATGGAAAATTTACTGATAGACAGAAACAGGTTTATCAGGCTGTTTTGGATGTATTAAATTTTGCATCTGATTTGATGAGGCCAGGAATATTATGGACGGAATATCAGGCGGAATGCGAAAAATTCATGGAATCTAAATTAGTTGAAATAGGATTAATTAAAAAGGAAGATATTGCAAATCAAAACCCGTCACAACCATTATTTAAAAAATATTTTATGCATGGTGTGGCTCATCATATTGGATTAGATGTTCATGATGTTTGGGATAAATATACTCCCTTTAAGGAAGGAATGATTTTAACTTGTGAACCAGGAATTTATATTCAAGAAGAAGGCTTGGGAATTCGTTTAGAAAACAATTTATTGATTACCAAGGATGGTCCTATTAATTTAATGAAAAATATTCCTCTTGAAATACAAGAAATTGAAGATTTTATGCATTCTTAATCCTTAGAAAATCCATATTTATGCATTATATTTGTGGTTTATTGTAGACAATTGTTTGCATATTATTCATACTAAATGAAAAACATCCGTAATTTTTGCATTATTGCCCATATCGATCACGGTAAAAGTACCTTAGCTGATAGATTAATTGAGTATACCGATACGGTGGATGCGCGAAATATGACTAACCAATTCCTAGATGATATGGATTTGGAAAAAGAGCGTGGAATTACTATTAAATCTCATGCCATTCAAATGAAATATAGTAAGAATGGTGAAGATTATATTTTTAATCTAATAGACACTCCTGGTCACGTTGATTTCTCCTATGAAGTTTCAAGATCTATCGCAGCTTGTGAGGGTGCATTATTGGTAGTGGATGCTTCTCAAGGTATAGAAGCTCAAACCATTTCAAATCTTTATTTAGCCATAAACCATGATTTAGAAATTATTCCTGTATTGAATAAAATTGATCTTCCTGGTGCAATGCCTGATGAGGTATCAGACCAAATCATAGATTTAATTGGTTGTAAGAAAGAGGATATTTTACATGCTTCAGGAAAGGAAGGAACTGGAGTTATGGATATCCTAGATCGAATAGTGGACGTTGTACCTCCCCCAAAAGGTGAACCTGATGGCAATTTACAAGCCTTAATTTTTGATTCAAATTTTAATTCTTATAGAGGAATTGAAGTTATTTTCCGCGTTTATAATGGAGAAATTAAAAAAGGTGATAAAGTAAAATTCGTTGCAACTGGAAAAGAATATTATGCTGAAGAAATAGGAATACTTGGATTAAATAAAATTCCAACAGCTACAATTGGCGCAGGAAATGTAGGTTATTTGATCTCTGGAATAAAAGAAGCCAAGGAAGTTAAGGTAGGTGATACCATTACGCATCTTGGAACTAAATCAGCAAGTCCGATTAAAGGATTTGAGGAAGTAAAACCGATGGTATTTGCTGGAATTTATCCAGTTGAATCTTCAGAATTCGAAGATTTAAGGGATGCAATGGAAAAACTTCAACTGAATGATGCCTCCTTAATTTGGGAACCAGAAACCTCAGCAGCATTAGGCTTTGGCTTTAGATGCGGATTTCTTGGAATGCTCCATATGGAAATTGTTCAGGAAAGACTAGAGCGTGAATTTGATATGACGGTGATTACAACCGTTCCATCAGTAAAATTCAAGGTTAACTTAAGTAAAGGTACAGAAAAATGGGTATCTGCTCCTTCTGAACTTCCTGATACCAATTTAATTAATACAGTTGAGGAGCCTTATATTAAAGCTCAAATTATCTCAAAATCAGAATATGTAGGCTCTATAATGAGTCTTTGTATGGATAAAAGAGGTATTTTGACCAATCAAATATATTTAACCTCTGATAGAGTAGAATTACAATTTGATATTCCTTTATCTGAAGTAGTATTTGACTTTTTCGATAAATTAAAAACAATTTCTAGAGGCTATGCGTCTTTAGATTATGAATTTTCTGGATATAGAGAGGGAGAAATGGTGAAGTTGGACATTATGTTGAACGGAGAGAAAGTGGATGCTTTATCTGCCATAGTACATAGAGATAAGGCCTATGAATGGGGAAAAAGATTATGTGAAAAATTAAGAGAACTTTTACCTCGACAGCAATTTGAAATTGCAATACAGGCTGCTATTGGTCAGAAAATTATTGCAAGAGAAACAGTAAGGGCCCTTAGAAAGGATGTATTAGCAAAATGTTATGGTGGTGATATTTCCAGAAAAAGAAAATTATTAGAGAAACAGAAAAAAGGTAAAAAACGCATGAGACAAGTTGGAAACGTAGAAATTCCACAAGAAGCTTTCATGGCGGTATTGAAATTAGATTAAAAAAACGAAAATTTATTTCATTAAAGTTTTATAAAACTTAATTTTGTAAAAAACTGAAAAAATGGCTGAAGTAATTAGAATGCCCAAAATGAGTGACACCATGGAAGAAGGTGTTATTGCAAATTGGTTAAAAAAAGAAGGAGATTCAATCAAATCTGGTGATATTATTGCCGAAGTTGAAACTGATAAGGCTACCATGGAATTGGAAAATTATGAAGATGGTACCCTTTTATATATTGGTGTAAAACAAGGTGAAGCGGTTCCTGTAAATGGAATCATTGCCATTGTTGGTAAACCTGGTGAAGATTTTTCAGCTTTATTAAATGAAGGTGGATCAAATGCTGAGGCAAAGGAAGAGGTAAAAGCAGAAATTGCTCCTTCTTCAACACCTGAACCTGCTGTGGAGGCAGCTTCAAGTATTGATTTAAGTGGAGTGAAAGCTACCGCAGTAAGAATGCCAAAAATGTCTGATACAATGACAGAAGGTGTAATTGCTAAATGGTTGAAAAAAGAAGGTGATACCGTAAAATCTGGTGATATTATTGCTGAGGTTGAAACGGATAAGGCTACCATGGAATTAGAAAACTATGAAGATGGTACCTTATTATATATTGGAGCGAAGGATGGAGAAGCGGTTGAAATTGATGGAATTATTGCAATTGTTGGAGAAAAAGGAGCTGATTTCCAATTAATATTAAAGGCTGAACAACAAAAAGCTACCACCTCACCTGCCCCAGCCACTGCTTCACAAGAAGTTGCAGCTAGTTCTGTGGTAGAAGTAAAAAGTGCTCCTGCACCAGCAAAAGCAGAGGTAAAAAAAGAGGAGAAACAAGCAACTTCAATGAATGGAGAACTAAAAGCTTCACCATTAGCGAGAGCTTTAGCTGCTGAGAGAAATATTCAATTATCATGGTTGAAAGGAACAGGAGAAGGAGGAAGAATCGTAAAAGCGGATGTAGATAATTATAAACCAACTGGTGGAGGTGCAATTGGAGGTTTTATTTCCGGAGAGGAAAGCTATGAGGATATTCCGAATTCACAAATGCGTAAAACCATTGCGAAACGTTTATCAGCATCAAAATTCTCTGCACCAGAGTTTTATCTTACCATGGAAATTAATATGGATAAGGCAATGGAAATTAGAAAAACGCTAGTTGAAACAATGCCTGTAAAGATTTCCTTTAATGATATGGTAATTAAGGCCACTGCCTTAGCTTTAAAGCAACATCCAAAAGTAAATTCTTATTGGATGGAAGATAGAATCAGGGTAAATCATCATGTACATATCGGTATGGCAGTTGCTGTTGAAGATGGTTTATTAGTACCTGTAATAAGATTTGCTGATGAAAAATCATTGGTTCAAATTTCTACTGAAGCAAAAGATTTTGGTAAAAAAGCAAAAAATAAAGAATTACAACCAAAAGATTGGGAAGGAAATACCTTTACTGTATCTAATTTAGGTATGTTTGGAATTGACCAATTTACATCCATTATTAATTCACCTGAATCCTGTATTCTGGCTGTTGGAGGGATTAAAGAAACCGTGGGTGTAAAAAATGGCCAAATGGTGATTACAAATATTATGAAATTAACATTAACATGTGATCATCGCGTGGTAGACGGGGCAACAGGAGCAGCTTTCCTACAGACCCTGAAATTATACCTGGAGGATCCAATAAGAATGTTTATATAAAATTTTCACTGGAAGCCTCGAAAAATCGAGGCTTTCGTATTAAAAAATAAAATGAATTCAGTAAAACTAAAAATAGCTGTTCAAAAATCAGGAAGATTAAGTGACGATTCTTTAAAATTATTTAAAGAATGTGGAATTAAGTTTGAATCAGGTTCTTCAAAATTAAGATCAATCTCAAGTAATTTCCCAGTTGAATTTCTATTCTTAAGAGATGATGATATTCCAGGTTATGTGGAGGATGGTGTGGCAGATATCGGAATAATCGGTTTAAATGTATTAGAGGAAAATCAAAAAAATGTGGCCAATATAAAAGCATTGGGTTTTTCAAAATGCCGTTTATCTTTAGCAATACCAAGAGGAGAAGAATATCAAGGAGTAAAATATTTTGAAGGAAAAAATATAGCTACCTCCTACCCTAATATTACTCAGAACTATTTAAAAACTCAAGGAGTAAACTGCACAATTCATGAAATTTCTGGTTCAGTTGAAATTGCTCCGAGCATTGGTTTGGCAGAGGGAATTTGTGATTTAGTTTCAACTGGCGGTACTTTATTAAGTAATGGTTTAAAAGAGGTAGAAAAGATTTTCCAATCTGAGGCTGTTTTAATTAAAAATATCTCCCTTTCCAAAGAGAAAGAATCTATTTTAGATCAAATTTTATTTAGAATTGAAACTGTTCAAAAATCACAAAACAATAAATATGTGGTTTTAAATGCACATTCTGATAATTTAGAAGAAATTAAAAAATTATTACCAGGCATAAAATCTCCTTCTATAATGCCATTAGCTGAGGAAGGCTGGTATTCCTTACACTCAGTAATTTCAGAATCCGATTTTTGGGAAAATATAGATGCGTTAAAAAAAGCAGGTGCAGAAGGTATTTTGGTAATGTCAATTGAAAAAATGATAAACTAATGATTCAATTAATAAAATTTCCCCTGAAAGAAAATTATTCTAAAATTTTAGAACGTCCTGCATTGGATGCTCTTGAATTGGATGAAACAATTCTTTCAATATTTCAAAATATCGAAAGAAATGGGGATATGGCATTAAGAGAATTTACAGAAAAATTTGATAAAAGGGAAATTAAAGAAATCCTTTACTCAAAGGAAGAAATTGATGAATTAGCATCCAAAACACCGAAAGATTTACAAGATGCTATCAAGCAGGCTGCTAATAATATTGAAAAATTCCATGCCTCCCAAAAAATGGAGGTAAAGAAAGTTGAAACAAGTCCTGGTGTGATTTGTTGGCAAAAGCCTTCGCCTATCGAAAAAATAGGAATCTATATACCCGGTGGAACAGCACCTTTATTCTCAACTATCTTAATGCTTGCTATTCCTGCAAAAATTGCTGGTTGTAAGGAAATTGTCCTTTCAACACCTGGACAACATCCAGCGATTTTTTATACAGCAAAAATATGCGGAATTACCATGATATCGAAAATTGGTGGTGCCCAAGCAATCGCCAGTCTTTCTTTAGGTACAGAAAGTATTCCTAAGGTTTATAAAATATTTGGCCCAGGAAATCAATATGTAACAGCAGCAAAAATGTATGCTAATAGAATTGGAACGGCAATAGATATGCCTGCTGGGCCTTCCGAAGTTGCAGTTTACGGAGATTCAAGCGCAAATGCGGCTTATATTGCTTCAGATTTATTATCACAGGCAGAACATGGATTAGATAGCCAAGTTATTTTCATAACAGAAAATGAAGCCTTAGCCAATGAAGTAATAAGTGAATTAGAAATCCAATTAGAAAATCTAAGTAGAAAAGATTTAGCAAAAGGTGCACTCGAAAATTCAAAAATTATTTTAGTAAACTCCCAGTCTGAGGCAATAGAATTATTAAATGAGTATGGTGCTGAACATCTTATCCTAGCTACAGATAAAGCGGAAGAAATGGCTGAAAATATTCATTCTGCAGGATCAATCTTTTTGGGAAATTATACCCCAGAATCTGCTGGAGATTATGCATCTGGAACAAATCATACCCTTCCTACGAATGGATATGCAAAAATGTATTCAGGAGTAAATTTAGATAGTTTTATTAAAAAAATTACTTTACAGAAAATCTCTAAGGAGGGATTAGAAAATTTGGGACAAACCATCATAAAAATGGCAGAAGCAGAATCTTTAGATGCTCATGCAAATGCTGTTAAAATTCGTTTAAAAAATGGACTTTAAGAAATTCATTCTTCCTCATATATATGATTTAAAACCTTATTCTTCTGCAAGAGATGAATTTAAAGGTAAAGAGGGCTATTTTTTAGATGCAAATGAAAATCCTTTTGATAATTTAAATACAGGATATAATCGATATCCAGATCCTCTACAATTAGAATTAAAACAAAGAATTGCTGAAATAAAAGAGGTAAAAACTGAAAATATATTTTTAGGTAATGGAAGTGATGAGGCTATTGATTTATTAATTAGAATGACCTGTGCTTCAGGCAAAGGTAATATCGTTTTATTCCCTCCTACTTATGGAATGTATGAAGTAAGTGCAAATATTAATGATGCTAAAATTATTAAAATCCCCTTAATTGAAAATTTCCAGATTAATATAGATAAATTATTCAGTTCTATTTCTGACCAAACAAGATTGATATTTATTTGCTCTCCAAATAATCCTACAGGAAATAAAATCAATAGAAAGGATATTTATAAGGTATTGGATAATTTTAAAACTGGATTTATCATCATTGATGAAGCTTATATCGATTTTAATGATGAACCTAGCTTTATTCAAGAATTAAATAAATATCCCAATTTGATAGTTATGCAAACCTTGTCAAAAGCTTATGGACTAGCCTCTTTGCGCTTAGGTATGGCGTTTGCACATTCGGAAATTATTGAAATTTTAAATAAAATAAAACCCCCGTATAATATTTCAGGTGCTAATCAAAAATATGCCCTAGAGACTTTATCAAACCTAGATTTAATCGGTCAAAATCTTCAAGAAATAAATTTAAATAAAGAGGATTTAATCAAATATTTAGAAAAAAATCAATTCGTTGATAAAATTTATCCTTCTAATGCGAATTTTATTTTAGTAAAATTTCAAAAATCAAAAGAGCTTTTTAATTTCCTTATTCAAAATAAAATAATAACTAGATATAGAGGAAACGTAAGCCTTTGTGATAATACCATTAGAATAAGTATTGGAACCAAGGAAGAAAACAATGCCTTGATTAAAGATATCGAAAAATTTTATTCAATATAATTTAAAGTCGATCTTTAAAACTTTCGTATCCAAAAGATTTAAACAATTCAAATTCCTTATTTTCCTTGATAGCTCCTATAGAGGGTAAATTTACTCCATTGAAGGTAGTAGTTTTTACCATGGTATAATGAATCATATCCTCAAATATGATCTCATCCCCTATTTTCAATTCTTCTTCAAAGGAATAATCACCATAATAATCACCAGCTAAACAAGTCATACCACCAAAACGATAATTGAATTTACCTTTCTGAGATTCCATTCCAGCATTTCTAATTCTAGGTTTATAGGGCATTTCTAAAGTATCTGGCATATGAGCAGCAAATGAAATGTCCAATATTGCCACCATTATTCCTTCAGAATTTACGATATCCAAGACTGTTGATTTTAAAAAGCCAGTTTGCCAACCTATTGCAGAACCCGGTTCTAAAATAATTTCAAGATTCGGATATTTAACCTTAAAATCTTTTAAAATTTGAATTAAATGATCTGGATTATAGAATTCGGCTGTTATTAAATGTCCACCCCCTAAATTTAACCATTTTAGATCCTTTAAAAAATCTCCAAATTTCTCATCAATTACTTTCAATGTCCTTTCGAGTGTAAAGGAATCATTTTCACATAAGGTATGGGAATGTAAACCTTCTATTCCTACAGGTAATTCTTTTAAATCTTTTTTTCTAATTCCTAATCTTGAACCTGCAATACATGGATTATATAAATCTGTACTTACCTCGGCATATTCTGGATTAATTCTTAATCCACAAGAAACCCCATTTTCTTTCGCTTTTAAATAAAATTTCTCGTATTGATTTAAAGAATTAAAGGTAATATGAGAGGCTATTTTAGAGAGTTCATCAAATTCAGAATCTAAATAAGCTGGTGAATAAACATGAGGTTTTACACCCATTTCATAAAAAGCTAATTTAGCTTCATTCAATGAACTTGCAGTAGCTCCAGCTAAATAATCCTTAACCAAAGGAAAACGGTGGTAAAAGGAAAAACCCTTTAAAGCCAAAATAATCGTTATTTCAGACTCTTTTTGTACCCTATTGATTAATTCGAGATTCTTTTTTAATAAATAATCTTCCAATACAAAACAAGGAGAAGGAATATTTGGATATTGAATCATTTTAATATTCGTGAGGTAAATTAATATCTACTTCTTCATTCCAAGGTAAACCATGGATATTTAATAAATCCATAAATGGATCTGGATCCAATTCTTCTAAATTATATACTCCTGTATTAAACCAAGTTCCTGTAACCATTAAGGCAGCACCAATCATCGCTGGAACACCTGTGGTATATGAAACACCTTGTGCTTGAACTTCTTTATAACAATCTGCATGGTGACAGTTATTATAAACATAATAGGTCTTTTCCTGACCATCCTTAATACCTTTGATTTGACAACCAATAGAGGTTTGTCCTGAATAATTTTCACCTAAAGTGCCCGGTTCTGGTAATACTGCTTTTAAAAATTCTAAAGGAACAATATCTAAACCATTAAATTTAATAGGTGCGATAGAGGTCATACCTACATTTTGTAAAACTTGTAAATGGGTAATATATTGTTGTCCGAATGTCATCCAGAAACGAGCTCTTTTTAAGCTTGGAAAATTCTTCGTTAAAGACTCTAATTCTTCATGATATAATAAATATGATTCCTTTGGACCAATATTAGGATAATCAATTGGCTTATGAATCGACATTGGTTCAATTTCTATCCATTTTCCATCTTGCCAATATTTACCATTTTGTGTAATTTCTCTAATATTGATTTCCGGATTAAAATTGGTAGCAAAAGCTTTTCCGTGATCTCCTGCATTACAATCGATTATATCTAAATAATGCATTTCATCAAAATAATGTTTATTGGCATAAGCGGTAAAAACGGAGGTAACACCTGGGTCAAAACCTGAACCTAATAAAGCCATCAATCCTTTTTCCTTAAATTTATCCTGATAGGCCCATTGCCAAGAATATTCAAATTTAGCCTCATCTTTGGGCTCATAATTTGCAGTATCCAAATAATGTACCCCAGCTTCTAAACAAGCATCCATAATCGGCAAATCCTGATATGGTAGTGCAACATTGATCACCATAAATGGTTTTTCCTCCTTGAATAATTTTACCAGTTCAGCTACATTATCAGCATCAACCTGACGCGTTTTTATTTCTGTTGGCAAATTAATGGATTTAGCTTCCTGTGCAATTTTATCACATTTGGATAAGGTTCTTGAAGCCAATACTATTTCAGAGAAAAATTGAGGGTTCATTGCACATTTTTTGGCAACTACATTTCCTACTCCTCCAGCACCGATTATAACAACTTTTTTAGCCATATTATTTTTTAAGAAAACGCAAAATTACAATAAATTTCAAAATTTGGATTATTTTTTCTTAATTCTTGAAGGACGAACTACTTTTACGTAAGCTTTTTTCCAATAAGAATTATTAATATTATCAATTCTAACGCCTTTTGAGGTAGAAGAATGAATAAAATCAAAATCTTCTTTACCTAAAACTTTTATAATTAATCCAATATGATTTATCGAACTAGAACCCCCTGTCGCAAACATTACCCAATCGCCTATTTTTGCTTTTTTGCTTGGTATTGAATCTCCAAAATTCTGTTGTTGGCTGGTTACTCTAGGTATATTAAAATTAAATCTATTATAAGAATAAAAAAGAAGTCCTGAACAATCAAAACCAGACCGATCCTCCCCTCCCCATTTATAGGGTACACCAATCTCCCTTTTTGTGGTTTTTACAATTCTTTTAGTTTCTCTCTTTTTAAAATTCTTCGTATAGTTTGAACAAGAACTAAAAAATAATCCCAAAAAAATAATCCATATCAATTTATACATATTCCACATGAGCGCTTTTTAAATAAACTAAAACTGGCCTAACAGGCTGATAACCCATCATTTCCAAAACCTCTTTATAACTATTTACTTGTTCCTTATGTGATTCAGATTGATTTCCTGTTTTAAAATCAATTACATAATAAATATCTTCAAATTTAATAACACGATCAGGCCTTAAAATCTTTTCTTCATTCAAGATAATATCTTTTTCAGCTAAAATTAAATTTTCATTATTAAAAATAAATGAAAATTTAGGATCTAATTTTAGTTTTTCAATATTGAAAATAATCTCTTCAAATAATTCTTCTTCCTTTAAATTTAGCTCATTTTCAAAATCCTCATCTGTTTGATTGGCCAATATATCATGAATAATATTTCCTAATAATCTTCTTCTTTCATTTTTATTATATAGTTCCTTTTTATCATGAATTACACGAAGATTGGGCTTTTCTTGTAGTTTTAAATGAAAATCAAAGTCCAAAATATTTGAAACTTTCTTTTCTTTCTCATCAACAATTTCTTCTGGCAAAGGAGTCATTTTGTAAATAATATTGAAGGAATCACTTTTAGAAACATCTATAAATTGCGAATTATTAGAAACAAAAGAATAAAGCAAAGATTCAAGATGAAAACTTTCAAAATGAGTTTCTTTAGGTAATTGAGAATAGATATATAATTTAGAACCAGCGCGAGTTGTAGCCACATAGTACCCATTCATTAAATCTAATGCGATTTTTTTTTGCTCTTCCTCAAAAATCCCGCTAAATTCTGGCCTTGCATTTTCATTTTTCAAATAATTCAATTTTATTTTTGAAGCTGATAAACGTAAATCTTCTTTAATTGAAATAATTTCATCATCCTCTAAAATGTCCATATTTATCCATTTTTCAGGAGCATTTCGATTAAGATTGGCCTCTAGATTATCCATAAAAAACGGAAGAAAAACAATAGGAAATTCTAGTCCCTTGGATTTGTGAATAGTTGTAACCGTTACCGCATTTAAATCTCCAGCAGAATTTATGGAAAATTTATTTGAATTTTCCTCTAAATAATTTAGAAAATCATCCAATAAATCTGAATTACGCAAAGTAAAATCATCCAAAATATCTAAAAATTTAAATAAATAATCCGATTGATTTTTTATTGAAAATAAATTAAAGGTTTGAACAATTAGGTGAACTGTGTCTGTTAAACCTAAGTTAGATTGAAATATTCCTTTAATATCTATGCCAAATTCCGAAAAGGTATTAATTAATATTTCTTTCTTATTTTCCGTTAATTCCAATTTATTTAAATCAATTTTTTTATCAGAAATTAAATTGGCATAATGAATTATATTAAAAAAATGGAATTTAGACTCAGAATTAGACCTAAAATATAAAATGGATTTAATAAAATTATAAAGAGGTGAAAAATCAATAAAAAGTGAATCCGAGGATTTAATAGGAATACCATTACCCAGTAATTCTTCTACAATGATGGATAACTGAAAATTCGTTCTGGTCAGAACTGCCATTTTACTATACCCTATTTTTTCATTATTTAATTCTATAATTTTATTTAAAACAGATTTTTTATGAATCTCATTTCTTTCACTTACTTTTAAATTAGGAGAAAAAAGCACTTCTAAATCAGAGGCTAATGTTATATCATTTTTTTTAGCATTCTGATGAATATTATTTTGGTAAATATTTCTTAAAAGTTCTGATTTTGATGATTTATCATTCAGGATAAAATCATAAAATTTATTATTAAATTCAACAATCGTTGGATTAGATCGATAATTATCATCCATTGGTTTTCTATCAATCCTTGATTTCAAATTAGAAAAACGAATGGCATCTAATTCGCCCAAATTAAAATTATAATCTCTATTTTTATCAAGTGCATCAAAAATTTTCACATCACCTCCCCTAAATGAATATATTGCTTGCTTGGAGTCTCCAACCAATAGATTTTGATTGATACCATCTGAAGCATTTTCTAATAAAGGCATAAAATTTTTCCATTGTAGCATAGATGTATCCTGAAATTCATCGATTAACAAATGTTCATAACGATCACCTAGTTTTTCATAAATAAATGGTACTGGATCATTTGCAATGGTTTGATATATTTTTTTTGAAAATTCGGCAATAGGAATAATTCCTTTGGAATTTTGAAAGTCGGACAATTCATTCTGAAAATAACGAAGAATTGCCATATTATTCATCTGTTTTTTTATTTCAATCGCAAATAAATAATTTACCAGATTTTCATTTCTAAAATTATCTAAATCACAAAGACCTTCGTATATTTTTTCAACGAACGAATCATCCATTAAACCATTGAATAATTTTTCTATTTCACATGGAAAGCGAGATATTTTATCATTAATTGATTTATTTCCAGAAATTAATTTAAATAAATATGCTATGGTTCCTGAATTTTTATAAGACCAATATTCTGCATGATCATATCCATTAGTTTGGATAATTTGACATAATTCTTGTGCCGTGGACAAATAATCTTTTTCAACCTTTGCAATAAAATCCTTTAATTTTTTATTTAAATAAAGAAAATCTTCGGTTTTCAAGGATTTGAATTCCTCTTCTACCTCTAAAAAATCCTCTGAAAATACATCTTTTAAAAACTTTTTAATTGAATCGCGAATACCATTCCAACCAGATTCTGAATCTACAGTTTCATCAACTAAGTTTAGGAATATGGTTTTAAGATCTTGGTTTTCTTCCAATTGAATTTTATGCAAAATGGAATTTAAAACTTGGTCAACAATTTTATCTGAATCGAGTTCAATCTCATAATTATTGGGCAAATTCAATTCATTCCAAAATGATCCAGATAATTTTTGCACAAATGAATCAATTGTCATGACAGAAAATAATCCATAATCTTGCAAAATTTGATGATGTGCAATTTTTGCTCTTTCAATGATTAATTCTTGATTTAAATCTACAGAATATTTTTCTAGAGAATCTAAAACAGAAGTAATTAAATCCGAATTTTCTTGAGAATAAATTTCATATAAAAATTTCAAAATACGCTCTCTCATCTCTTGTGCAGCCTTATTTGTAAAGGTAACAGCCAGAATTTTTCTAAAATATCCATAGGGATCTTCCTTATGAATAGCCAAAGAGATATATTCAATAGCTAATCGATAAGTTTTACCGGAACCCGCTGAGGCTGAATAGAGTTGAATGGGCATCTAAAAAAAATTTACTATTAAAGTTAATTTAAATAATTTAAAATGGATAATATTGTTTAACTTTGTATCCCGTATACAAATCAATAAATTTATAAAAATGGCTCCAAAGGGCAACCAAAAAAAAGCTAAATATATTTTTGTTACGGGTGGAGTAACAAGTTCATTAGGTAAAGGTATAATTGCCTCATCATTAGCAAAACTTTTACAGGCAAGAGGTTTATCTTGTACGATTCAAAAATTCGATCCTTACATCAATGTAGATCCAGGAACCTTAAATCCTTATGAACATGGCGAATGTTATGTTACTGATGATGGTGCTGAGACTGATTTGGATTTAGGACACTATGAACGATTTTTAAATACTGCCACCTCACAAGACAATAATGTAACAACCGGAAGAATCTATTATAATGTAATTACCAAAGAAAGAAAAGGTGATTATTTAGGCAAAACAGTTCAAGTAGTTCCTCATATTACTGATGAAATAAAAAGAAATATCTTATTATTGGGTGATACGGGCAAATTTGATATTGTTATTACTGAAATTGGTGGTTGTGTTGGAGATATTGAATCATTACCATTTATTGAGGCAACTAGGCAGTTGAAATGGGAATTAGGTGAAAAAAATACGCTTTTTATTCATTTAACATTAATTCCATATTTATCTTCAGCTGGAGAGTTAAAGACTAAGCCTACCCAACATTCGGTTAAAACCTTAAGTGAATCAGGAATACAAACAGATATTTTAGTTTGTAGAACGGAACATCCCCTACCTGAGGGTATGAAAAAGAAAATTGGTTTATTCTGTAATGTAACGGAACAAGATGTAATTGAGGCAATGGATGCTGAAACTATCTATGATGTTCCTTTATTAATGAAAGAGGAAAAGCTAGATCAACGTGTTCTTTATAAATTGGGTATTTATAATGATAAAGAACCTGATTTGAAAAATTGGAAAAATTTTGTTGAGAAACTTAAAGAACCAAAAACCGAAATCAATATTGGTTTAATTGGTAAATATGTTGAATTAAAAGATTCATATAAATCTATTTTAGAATCTTTGATTCATGCAGGAGTGAGTAATGGGGTAAAAGTAAAAATCGATATGATTTCCTCTGAAGGAATTCAGGAAGAAAATGTAGCAGTACAACTTTCAAAACTGGATGGAATATTAGTTGCACCAGGATTTGGAGAAAGAGGCATTGAAGGAAAGATCACGGCAATTAAATATGCTAGGACCAACAATTTACCATTTTTAGGAATATGCTTAGGAATGCAATGTGCCGTAATTGAATTTGCGAGAAATGTAATAGGAATCAGTGATGCTCATTCAAAAGAAATGAATCCTGAGACAGAAAATCCAGTCATTGATATGATGGAATCTCAAAAGTCTATTTCCGAGAAAGGTGGTACAATGCGACTTGGCTCCTATGCATGTAAAATTGAAAAAGATACTTTAGCCTATAAGGTTTATGGAAAAACAACCATAAATGAAAGACATAGACATCGCTATGAATTCAATAATAAGTATTTAGATACTTTTCAAGAAAATGGTATGAGAGCTTCTGGGTTTAATCCTGATTCAAACCTTGTTGAAATTGTGGAGATTGAAGCACATCCTTTCTTTATGGGGGTACAATTTCATCCTGAATATAAATCTACGGTTGAAAATCCTTCTCCAATTTTTGTTAAATTTATTAAGGCTGTTTACCAGCATTCATTACCTTTGTTAAAAAAATAATTTAAAATGGATAAAAATACCGTCACGGGAATCGTCATAATTCTTGCTATGTTATTCGGCTATGAATATTTCATGGGAGATTCCGTTCAACCTGCAGAATCTAATTCTACCCAAGAAATCGTTTCAACAAAAGATTCTACAAGTAAAGAAGATAATACAGAAATTGCTGAATTAAAAGCAACTATAGCTGATACAGTTCAAAAAATTGAATCTCAAACTTTTGAATTATCTAATGATGATATTCAAATTAAAATTTCAAATAAAGGTGGAAATTTTGAAGAAATTCAGTTGAAAAATTATTATTCCTACAAAAATTATTCAAATGACATTAAAGATGGAATAAAATTATTCGATAATAAAAGCGATAAATTTGAAATTATCCTACCTGTTTCTGGAAAGCAGATTAATTTAAATGAATTATATTTCACAGAAAAATCATCAAAAGAAAACGAATTAATACTTGAAAGTTTGCCAATTGAAGGTCATACTATACTTAAACGTTATGTTATTGACTCAACTGGATTTTTAATTCATTTTTCTTTAGGCCTACAAAATTTAGGGAATTCTATTACAGGCAGTGAAATTGCCATTCATTGGCAAGAAATTGTTACTAATACTGAAAAAAGTATAGATGAATCTAGAAAAGCAACTATTAATTATTTACTAAATCAAGACGAAGAATTCGATTATCTTTCAGAAAACCCTTCGAATTCAGAAGAAATTAATTTAAGTCAAAGTGTAAATTGGGTAACCTATAAAAGAAAATATTTCCTTTCTGGAATAATCCCTAAAGATTTTAATTTTTCAAAAGCGAATTTAAAATCTGTTCCAAATTTAGATGACTCTACTAATTTAAAGACTCTTAATTCTACTTTAATTATTGGTACCAATCAAATAAAAAATGGGGAATTGGCATTTGATTTTTACTATGGTCCTAATGATTATTCTATCATTAAAAATATCACTACTGATTTTGGCAAAAATGTAAAATTATCTTATGATTTCTTATTGCCCATTACAAAGTATATTTATGTTCCATTATTTAATTTCTTAGAAACGATATTCAGTAATTATGGTATTTTGATAATCATATTAGTATTAATTATCAAAACTGCCTTATTACCATTAACCTACCGCTCATACGTTTCTATGGCTAAAACACGTTTATTACAGCCTGAAATTGCAGCCATTAAGGAAAAAGTGGGAGGAGATGCAGCAAAGGTTCAACAGGAAACGATGAAGCTATATTCTGAAGTAGGCGTAAATCCACTAAGTGGTTGTGTACCTATTTTAGCCACTATGCCAATACTTATGGCAGTATTTATGTTATTCCCTAGTTTGATTAACCTAAGACAAGAATCATTCTTATGGGCAAATGATTTATCTACTTATGATTCAATTTTTAATTTGCCATTTAATATTCCATTTTATGGAGATCATGTAAGTTTATTTTGCTTATTGATGACCATCTCACAATTAGTTTATGGCTATTACAATAATCAAATGACACCATCTCAGGAAGGACAACCATTTGACATGAAAAAAATGGCCTATATCACTCCTGTTGTGTTTATGTTTGTAATGAACTCCTTCCCTGCCGGCTTAAGTTTCTATTATTTTGTTTCCAATTTAGTTACCATCGGACAACAAATTGCTATCAGAAGATTTATTAATGAAGATAAAATTCGTTTAGTATTAGAAGAAAATAGAAAAAAAATCAAAGCTTCGGGCGGAAAAAAATCTAAGTTTTCACAAATGTTACAAGCACAAATGAAAGCAATGGAGGAACAACAAAAGACCAAAGGAAAAAAATAATGGAAAGAGGGAATAGTCAGAAATTATATTCAAAAGCAACTGAACTAATCCCTGGAGGAGTAAATTCTCCGGTAAGGGCATTTAAATCAGTAGGAGGAAATCCTGTTTTTCTTGATCATGCCAAGGGTGCTTATCTTTATGATGTTGACGGGAATCAATATATTGATTTGATTAATTCTTGGGGTCCAATGTTATTTGGGCATGCACATCCCTATATTGAGGAAAAATTAACTGCTGCCTTAAAGAATTCCTTTTCATTCGGTGCGCCTACTCAAAAAGAAGTAGAAATTGCTGAAAAAATAATTTCATTTATACCTTCAATTGAAAAAGTTCGATTGGTTAATTCTGGCACAGAGGCAACCATGTCTGCTATTAGAGTTGCCAGAGCCTATTCAAAAAAAGATAAAATTATTAAGTTTGAAGGCTGTTTTCATGGACACGGTGATTCTTTCTTAATTGCTGCTGGATCTGGCGCTGCAACACTTGGAATACCAGATAGTCCGGGTGTTACTAAAAGTTTAGCTAAAGATACTTTGACAGCCATTTACAATGATTTAAATTCAGTTGAAGCTTTATTCAAAGAATATTCTGGAGAAATTGCTGGAATAATCTTAGAACCTGTAGTTGGTAATATGGGTTTAGTATTACCAAAACCTGGATTTTTAGAAGGATTAAGGAAATTAGCGGATCAATATGAAGCCGTATTGATTTTTGATGAGGTAATGACTGGATTTAGATTATCCAAGGCAGGATATCAGGGTATTACAACCGTAAAACCAGATTTAACTACTTTAGGTAAAATTATTGGAGGTGGCCTACCAGTTGGAGCCTATGGAGGAAAAAAAGAAATCATGGCCATGGTAGCTCCTGAAGGACCTGTATATCAATCGGGAACTCTTTCTGGAAATCCATTAGCTACTACTGCTGGATTAGCAATGATGGATCTCATCGATAAAAATCCAACTATTTATAAAAAATTAGAAGAAAAGACCACAAAATTAGCCACTGGCATTCAATCAGTCTTAAAAGAATTGAATCTAAATTATCAGGTTCAACATATTGGATCAATGTTTACTTTATTTTTCAAAGAAGGTGAAGTAAATAATTTTTCAGATGCAAAAGAATCAGATACCAATTTATTTGGGAAGTATTTTAATTTTATGTTGAATGAAGGTATTTATTTACCTCCGTCCCAATATGAATCATGGTTTATTTCAGATTCCATTGAAGACGAACATATTGAAAAAATTATTAATTGTACAAAAGAATTCTTTTCGATAAATTAGTTTATTTCCATGGATAAAGAGAATCCATTATTAAGTTTAATTATTCCGGTTTATAATAGACCTAAAGATGTTTTTGAGGTACTTCAATCTCTTTCAAAACAAACGGAAACTAATTTTGAGGTATTAGTGGTTGAGGATGGTTCTACTCAAAAAGCTGATGAAGAAGTAAAAAAATTTATTGATAAATTAACCATTAAATACTTTTGGAAAGAAAATTCAGGCCCAAGTGATACCCGAAATTTTGGTCTAAATAAAGCCGAAGGTGATTTTTTATTAATCTTAGATTCTGATTTAATTATTCCAGAAAAATATATAGCAATTATAAATAATTCACTAAAAACTGAAAAATTTGATTGCTTTGGAGGACCTGATGGAGGTTTTGATAAATTTACAGAAAAACAACTTGCCATTAATTTTGCAATGACATCCTTTCTTACTACTGGAGGAATAAGAGGTTCAAAATTAAATAAAAAGTTTTATCCTAGAAGTTTTAATATGGGTTTTACCCGTGAAGTACTAAATAAGACTAAAGGATTTAATAAAAATTTACTTATTGGAGAAGATATTGACTTAAGTATTCGAATATATCAATTAGGATTTAAAGTAATTTACATTGATGAGGCAATTGTCTATCATAAAAGAAGAGGAGATTTTGCGAAATTTTTTAAACAAGTTTCGATATTCGGAAGGGCAAGGTTTGAATTATCTAAAATTCATCCAGGAAGTTTAAAAGTCATACACTTATTACCATTAGTATATTTATTTTCTTGTATCGGATTATTTATTTTAGGGATATTTATTTCGCAAAAAGCGTTTCTTCCGATATTATTTATAAATTTTCTATTTGGCATAGAAGCATCCAAAAAAGTAAGATTTAAATCAGTCCATTTGGCGATTATTGCAGCAAATATTCAATTGATAGGATATGCCTTAGGGTTTATTTCAGGAATTAAAAATCATAAAAACTGATTTTAATAATAGCTTTCAGTCATTAGATAATTTTTTACATAATCCTCTACTCCTTCTTCCAAACTTGTAAATGG